>CAZTLI010000208.1:0-9115 GCA_964614375.1 uncultured Anaerolineaceae bacterium | reverse complement strand
CAGAAGGACATGCGGATAATGGAGCAAAGCACGGGCGATACTCAATCGCTGCTGCATCCCGCGTGAGAAAGTTCGCACCAGAGTATGGGTAAATTTTCGCAGGCCAACACGCTCTAGTAGACTGTGAATACGATGATCTCGTTCTGCCGACGGGATGTTATACAGACGGGCGAAGAACATCAAATTTTCGTAGGCGGTTAATGTGTCATAGAGCAGGGTTTTATGACTGACCATGCCGATTTGGGCACGGACGGCAGCGGTTTCGCGCGGCAGTTCCCAACCGCCTATCTGAATCGTTCCCAGCGTTGGACGACTTAATCCGGCTAGCATCCGCAGTAATGTCGATTTTCCGCTGCCATTTGGCCCCAAAAGTGCGACAAACTGCCCGCGCTCTATATCCAGGTCTAAGCGGCGCAGGACAGGTAATATGCCATACGTCTTCACCAGTCCACGAATTTCGATCATAGGCCGATTGTTGTCACTCATGAGCTATTCCCGCGCTTTGTCGTCGTTCATCAGGTCTTCGAGCATGGTTTTGAACTGCTGCCGCTGCCGTTGATACACATCGTGATTGATTTGCCCTGCTTCGTGCATTTCGTCGAGTTCGGCAATCTGGCGGATGAGATTGTTGATGTGACGATTGCGCTGCTGTCCGCCGCGCCGATTTTGCTGGATGTAAATAAATCCGGCAAAAAACAGTGCCAGCAAGCCTAGCCCAACCATAATGATGAAGATGACCGTACTACCACTAACCTCATCACTGGCGGGTTGCCGTCTGGCATTGGGCGCTTCGCCTCTGACTTCAAAGAGGATGGTTTCACCCGGTTGCAGGTCAAGTTCTGCACCATAGGTGTTGTAGGTGGTTTCACCAATCACCTCTTCGCCCAATGGCGGCAGTTGTTCACTGCGGACGCTGAGGGCGTCATCCGGGAACAAGAGACGTACAGGCCCCTGTAAGCGATAATTCAAGGGATAGTCAATAAACGCCCCGTCGGTATAGGGAATCAGATACACCAGTTCGATGATGTGTTCCCTGCCGGGAAGGACTGGATAGGTATCAACGATAGTCGCTTCTTCATTCGAGTAAGCGTACCGTTGTTCGGTATCGGTACTGACCAGCACGGACGCCACCGGCAGCGGGATAATGAGCGACACAAATCGACCATCGTCAAGGCGCGACGAGGTGGTATACATCCGGTCAGATGAATTGGAAAAACGAATGACTTGCAGCACACTTAAGGCCTGTGCATCCGCCGTTATCTGGATGGCAGTGCCAATGATGTTGATGACGGATGAATCTTCAGTCAATTCATAGATGGTAATCGGCAGGTTGAATGACGGGTTTTCTAAATCGCCGCGTGCAGGTTCGCTGGTGAATGTGCGGTCACGATAGTTAACATAGGTGATGTAGGCCATATCTTCGTTGATGGGCACATCGGTGAATCTAAATGTGCCGTCGGGATTTAGCGTCGTAGACAGGTCTTGAATCCCGTTTTCGTTGCCATAACGCAGCATCACGGTCATGCCTTCGGGGACAGTGCCGATAGATGTGCCGTTGGTGATTGTCCCGGTGACCGTTCCGGGTTCACCTGCTGCGGATGTGCCGGATTCTTCTGTCGTGGTTGGTGGTGGTTGGGCAACGGTGGCGGGATTTGCCAGAGTCAAGGTCCGTAGATAGGCAGTGACCGCCCAACGTTCGTCTGTGGTGAGTGTATCGGCGAAGGCGGGCATGTGTTCGCCTTGCCCTTCAGTGGTGATGTTGAAATAGGCGGAATCGCTGACGGTGACGATTTGCGATTGGGTGGTCAAATCGCTGACCGGGCGCGGAATTTCCGCCGCGCGTGGGCCATCACCGAGACCTGTTTCGCCATGACAATCCGCACACTCTGTTAGCCAAACTGCCTGACCGATGTTGAGTTGTTCCTGCGAATAGGCCAGCGTATAGACGTACATCGTCACGTCCCAACGTTCGGATTCACTCAATTCACCAGCCCAGGGTGGCATGAGGGTTTCAATATTGCCATTTGTGATCGTCATGAACCAATCATGGGGCGAAGCTGCGCGTGCGGTCGATGGGTCGGTGAAGTCGGGAATGCTTGTGATGTCGCCATTTAGGACGAATTCGCCGTCACCTGCCCCTGTGAGTCCATGACAACGTGTGCAATTTTGGGCATAAATTTGTGCCCCGCGTGTGAGGTCGGGTACATTCAGTGGATAACCAATATCTGGGACGCGAGTCTCTGTGGGGCGTATCGTCGCGACAATCTCCGGCTCGCCTGCCAGTCCACTACATGCGCCAATCAATAGAAGCAATATGATTAGCCCGAAAAGCGTGTGGGGGCGGCGAACGGTTGGTTGGTTGACCAATTTGTGCATGGTGTGTCCATCTTGTGGGCGGTTGATGATGACTTGTTTCACGAGTATCACATGGATGTAATGATGCACATCAAGATTAAGGTGTCAACGACTGATTCTGGCGATAGGCTTTGACTGCGGCTTCTATGGCATCCTCGACAACGTGTTCGTCCGATTCATCAGGGATGTCGAGTGGCGTTTGTTCATCCATCGCCCGCAAAATCGCGATTCCGCGTTCGACCCAAATCTCGCGTTCGGCTTCATAATCGTCGCTGCTGATTTTACCTGTTGCGTAATCTTCATCTAAATCGCGGATGTTGGTCAGGATGCGCTCATAGATGACAATCAATCGTTCTTGTTGCAGGTTAGTCGCTACCTGTGTCGCGCGCTGGTGGGAAGGTCGTTGACGCAGCAGCGGTAACCACACCCATAGACCGACAATGGAGGTGATGATGAGTGCAATAATCAATCCTTGTATACTCACGAGCTGGTTTCGCTTTCCGCCAGCACATCCTCGATAGCGGTTGTGAGCAGCGTTTCATTCAATGGGATGATGAAGAAATGTGCAACTTCACCGTTTCGGTCAATAATGAATGTTTCCGGCACACCTGTGATGCGATAGCTGCGTCCTATACGCGACCCCACGTCTGTACCATTTGGATACGTGATCTGAAATTCGTTGATAAATGTCAGGGCGGTTTGGTCGGACGCTTCCAGATAGGCGATGCCCACAAATATAACGCCTTGATCGCGATAGGTTTCCCACGCCGTTTGCAGGACAGGTGCTTCATCCCGGCAGGGGCCGCACCAGCTCGCCCAGAAATTGACCACGACAATATTGCCCCGCAGCTCGGACAGGGTGAGGGTTTCGCCGTCAAATGTTTCCAGCGTGAAATCGGGCGCAGGGCCGGATGTGGGCTGTGATTGATTGCGTTGCAGCAGTGCCACACCCACGACACCGGCAAACAAGATCACGCCAACGAGCATGACGATTGAGCCAGCACTCAGTCTACCCGGAACTGTAGACGTATCTGCGTTTAGCATCCGATGGTCTGAAACAGGTTCATTCGTCATCAGCGTTACCTTCGTAATTGCAAGTCTTGTTCCAACCGCGCGCGGTAGTCATCGTCCGTATGAGTTGGATTAGCTGCTTCGGGTGGGGCGGCAGGCAATGGGAACGCCTCTAAGCGGCGATTACGCTGCCAGCGTGAGAATGTCCATATTCCACCGATGATAACGACGATAGCGACGATTAACGGCGTCATCAAGGATAGTGCGCGTAGGGTGGGGTCTGTTGGTGCGCCAACGACGACTTCGCCAAAGCGGACGACAAAGCTGTCAATAATTTGTTGTGTCGATTGACCGCTGGCAATCTGTTGGCGGATTTCTTCTTTCCACTCGATGCAGGTGACGGTATGGCAATCGTCTAATGGCACGCCTTCGCACACAGGACAATACATCTGCCCGGCGACTGCATTCACTTCATCATCGCTTACGTCCGACGGGTCGCGTTCCTGCGCGGTAACAAATACCACCGTTACCAGCAGAATCAATACAATCGTCAGGCTATACACACTGAAATTGCGTGACCTCATGATGCGGGCACTCCCATTGGTTTATGGACAGCGCCCGCCCGTCGCCGACGTTCACGCAGATGGACAGGCACAGGTTCAAGCGGCCATGCGGCGATGAGCGTGCCAATGATGAGAATCAAGCCACCATACCAGACGAGATTTATGAGGGGATTAATATACACCTTGAAAATCGCGTTCTGAGCGTTCGATCCAAACAGCAGCAAAACATAGACATCTCGCGCCAGCGTGCTGTGCGACCCGGCGATGGTCATGGGCATAGCACTATCGCCTGCCTGTGGGAAATAGTCAATGCGGGGGCTGATGCGGGCGATTTCTTGCCCGTCCTGTAACAGGGTCATATCGGCAGCATCAATGACCCGTAAGTCAGATGCGATTTGACCGGCGCGGAAATTATCAAAACGCAGTTCATAGTCACCAATCGTCAACGTGTCGCCGATTTGCATGGTGCGCTGTGTTTCGACCTGAAACAGCGTGCTGCCAATCACACCGATACCGATAATCGCCACACCAATATGGATGACATAACCCCCGTAGCGGCGTTTATTGCGCTGGAATAGCGATGTTACGGCGACAAACCAGCTTTCACCCAATCCGTGTCTACGTGCCAGCACACCGCGCACAATTTCATTGAGCGCCACAAATCCGGCGAGGCTCACTGTTCCATAGCCCAATATTGCTGTAGATGCGTCTGTGCCCGCTGCGATAGTAATAATGACAATAACCGCCGCTAATAGCAGCGGAATCACCAGCGCCTTGCCTAAACGTCGGACAGATGTCGCTCCCCATGCGGACAGGGGCGCGATACCCATCAAAATATAAAGTGCGAGGAACAAGGGTGGCGTGACCAGATAATAATATTCGATGCCGATGGTGATGTCCGTATCGAGGAATAATTCGGATACTATCGGCGCACCGAAACTGCCCCAAAAAATAGCGACGGTCAACGTGATAAAAATGACGTTGTTCAGCACAAATAGCATTTCCCGACTGAGCAAACCAGCGAATTCGTGCTCGTCTTTCAGTAAGCCTTGATTCCAGCGCCATAAAATCATGCCAACGGAAATCACAGTAATCAGTGCCCAGAACAGCAGCATGGGCAGACCGATGTTGCTGCTGGCAAAGCTATGCACGCTGTCAATCAAGCCGCTGCGGGTGGCAAATGTGCCAAAAATGGCGGCGGAAAATGTGCCGATAATGAGGAACATATTCCACAATTTCAGCATCCCGCGCTTCTCTTGAATCATCACACTGTGGAGAAATGCTGTCCCGACCAACCAGGGCAGAAAGGCGGCATTTTCAACCGGGTCCCAACCCCAGTAGCCACCCCATCCGAGCACATCATATGCCCAGCGACCACCCAAGATCAGCCCCAGACTGAGGAACAACCAGGCGACCAGTGCCCAGCGGCGTGTGGCTTTAATCCAGTTGGTTGACAAATCGCCTGATGCTAATGCTGCCATGGCGAATGCAAATGGGATAACAAAGCCCACAAAACCCAGATACAACATCGGCGGGTGGATAATCATGCCAAAATGTCGCAACAGCGGATTGAGACCATTGGCACTATTCGCCAGCAGCGCATACGGCGGGGCGGTTGCGCCGGCAGGGATGAAGGTGTATGCCGGGATGCCCGCGCTTTCAGGTAAATCGGGTGTTATCCAGAAGCGTTCAAATGGGTTTTCGTAGAACAATGTCAGCATTAAGAAAAAGGCCAGCACCGCCATCATATATGCTGTGGCATAGGGCATGAGCTGGCGATGACTGCGCCAATTGAGGCTAATCGCGCCAACCGCAAATAGACTCATTAACAGCGACCAGAACAGTAATGAGCCTTTTTGTGAACCCCATAAGGCGGTGATGCGGAAGAAGGTTGGTGTAGATGGGTCTGTCACCGACCAGACATACGAAATCTGATATTGCTCATTAAGGAGGGCAATCACCAATGTTAACGTCGCCATCAACAGCAGCGGAAAAGTGGCGAGTGCAGCGTTACGCCCGCTGATAATCAATGGGTCAGACTGTTTTCGCGCGCCATAGATACTGACACCGATGGCGTAAAGCGCAGCAATAAACGCAAGCGCAACGCCAATGAAGCCTATTTCAGCCAGCATTTGTCGTTATGCCTCGTCCGAATTGGCGGATTGCTGTGGAATATCGCTTTCGTAACGGCTGGGACAGCGTAAAAGCAGTTCATTGGCATAGAATATGCCATCTTCGCCCAGATAGCCGCTGACGATAGCTTGCGCTTCATGTTGGAGCAGGTCAGGCATCGGTTGGTTACGCACAACGACGGTGATGCGTGGCGCATCGGGATCGTTGACCGCCTCATACAGTGTGGATGCGAGGTCATCAAAGGTGTCCGGGATGTTGGTCATGGTGAATGTGATTGTCGTGGAGTCTTCATCTGCGACAAATTCGATAGTATCGCCGATGACCGCGCCAGAGATGCGAACCGTCTGCCCAACATAATCCGCATTACTGAGCAGCGACTCCACCGTAATAAAATAGCGTGCGCCAGCGGCAGTCCCGGAAATGATCAAATAGGCGACTGATGCCAGAATCAGCAAACCGCCAATTAGAAATTTTAAACGTTCAGTGCCCGATTTTTTCAGTGTGATGGGCTGGTTTTTGGGCTTTTCCCAGGTTGCATCCACCATATTTGTCTCCTGATCAATCACTTTACAATAGAGGCTCGCCCCAGAATGCCGCGTATTATAACCAACTTGGGCTATTTATCACAGGTCAATTGCTGGAAATAGATTTTGATATATCACTTCGGCGAATTTGAGAAATGGTGACGCGACGCTAGCGGGTAGGCCACTCTTCGACCTACCCGTGGCTTGTACCTGATCCAGTTTATGAGGTGGATTCGGGTTGTTTGAAGCCTTCTTTCATCGTCATCATAGCCCCGACGAGGATGATGGCGATTATTCCGCCACCAAGAATCAGTGTCCCAAGCCCGGGGTCTTGTTGTGTGGCGTCGGTTGTTTCAGTGGTTGTATCCGGTTCGGCGTCTCCATCGTCGTCTTGTCCTAATACCATTGGCGCAGACAGTAACAATCCACAGATGAGCAATAATAAGACGAAATCTTTTAGGCGTGATCGCATGGGCGTTCTCCTATATAGACGGTAATGTGAATAGCATCATTGTACCGCGCAATGTGTTGCGGGAAAAATCCTATTCGTCCAGTAGTTGATCCTGACTTTCGAGGTAGGCCACGATGTCCGCCAGTTGTTGGATGTTGAGGCGTATGCCATAACTGGATGGCATCAGATTTTCGCCATAACCGGGCACGATATAGGCATTGGGATGGATGATACTCTCCACCAGATAATATTGGATGGTATAACCGTCCAGCAGGGGGTCATTGAGACGGATTTCATCGGCGCGGGTCCATGTGCCTTCTGTGAGTGGGCCAACCGGATTTTCGCCTTCGTGACATCCCGAACAGCCAAGCGGTGTACCATCTATACTGAATTCAATGCCGTTATAGAGAAGCTGCCCATTAAACGGATCGGGCAGAATATCTTCCATCTGTATCAAAATTGCATCCACATCTGTGCCAACCGTTGTCGCGGCGATGAGAGTCGGTATATCGACAATTTCGACCACGTAATCGGCTAATACCGCGCGTTCTTCATCGGTAGGAAGATAGCCGCAGCTAACCGCATATTGTTGATAGATGAGGCCAACCTGATAAATCGCGGTCATGGTGTCTTCAAAGTCGGCAGATGGGTCAATCGGATACTGTTCGAGCAGGGTGGTGATGCCGTCGCTATTGCATGACGGCAGGTCTGTCGATGTATCATCCTGCGCGACCAATCCAGCGCCAACAAATGCCAGCAGTGCGATGAGGAGTAATATAGATATTCGAGTCAACATTCACTCCGTATTCGTCATTCAAAAAGCCCCCGGTTTGGTGTCGAGGGCTTTGTATTTTACCTGTAGCAGTGTTTTCTGACTATTCCGATGTTAGGGTTCGCATGTACGCAATGACATCGGCAACATCTTGTACACTCATACGATTACCGAAGTCCTGGGGCATCGCATCGGTGAAACCGGGCGCTACGAAGGCGCTCGGGTTTACAATACTTTCAATCACATACTGTTCAGCAGTATAGCCACTCAATGCAGGGTCACTCAAGCGTTCAGTTTCAACCCGCGCCCACGTTCCAGTAGTCAGCGGCCCAACAATACCAGCTTCATGACAGGTGCTGCATCCTAATAACTGATTGGCTTCGGTACGAGCATTGTTAAAATATAATGCCTCGCCGTGGGCTGGATCGCCTTCCAGGGACGCAACTTCAGCCACAATCTCGTCCACATTCACACCCGCTGTTGCAACGTCCGCGCCACCACCAATTCCCGGTTCGACAGCGAACATATTAACGGCATTCAGGTCGGCAATTGTCCAGTTTTCGCCTCGATCCCAGTTCAGAATGTAATTGGTGAGGTCTTCAAGCTGGTCTGGACGGAGTGGGCCAGTGGGCTGCCCCCATGTGGGCATGGGTTGGGGCCAATAGCTGGAACTCACCGGGCGTCCGCCGACAAGTGTGGTGTAGATGAAATTGTGCAGGCTGCCTCCCCACTCCACATTTACGGTGCGAGAAGGACGCGCAGGATCATACCCGCGTACAACCGCCGTTTCCATCTGTGCTGCAAGGGCATCGTATTCTTCTTGCAAAGCGGCACGCTGGGCAGGTAAACCGTCGGGGTTTTCCGGGTCGATCAGCGCGTCAATTTCCGCGATTCGGGCTTCGATCTCAGCGCGGCGCGCATCGTCTGCGGTGGCTAGTTCCGCCTCGAGCTGGGTGCGTTCATAGAGGAGACTATCGTCATTGGCAGGATCGGTATCCAGCAGTGTATCAATCGCAACGATTTGTTCGTAGAGCGCGCCTGTACCAAAGTCATGCCCAAAAAGCTGTGGATTGTTCAAACCGGGGGCAATGGTACTGCCGCGCCCATCGGTGCCGTGGCAATTCGAGCAGTTCGTAGCAAACAGCGCCGCACCGCGTTCAATCGAACGGGAATGCGAACGCTCTTGGAACGCCGCCATTCGCGCTTCTTCATTAATCGCGACCCAACCCACCAGCACCATCAGACCGACGAAGACGGTGATGCCGACCAGTAAGCGGGTTTCCATACTTCTAAAGATCATCCAGTT
>CAZTLI010000207.1:0-9139 GCA_964614375.1 uncultured Anaerolineaceae bacterium | reverse complement strand
CGCCTCCATGATGAAGGCCGGATGCAGCGCCAGCGCCGTCGCCGCCAGTAAACCGATTCGCACGTCGGTACTGAGTCGCGCCCCGATACGATAGGCAAACCAGCACGTCGCCACGCCCATCAGACTTTGCAGGGCGCGAATGATGATGACGGCCACTTCTGGCGCGAAAATTTGCTGCCAGAAGCCGACAAACACCAGATACAGCGGCGCTGTCGGAATTTGCGAGACATAAAAATGGATACCCTGTGCCGTCGTGCCGTGTGGCTGCCCGGTGAACAGTCCCTGTCCATTCGCCAGATACCAGCCGCTGTCCCCACCGAGTCCGCGATAGACCACCAGATGGTCTTGTGACAGGGCGAACAACAGCCGCAGCCCCAGGGCGACCAGCAGCAGAATGATGAGATAGCGGCGTTGTTTCGTTGTCAGGCTCATGTATAATCGTCGTCTAAATAGTGATTGAACTACAAAGGCACAGCGGGTAAAGAACAAAAGATGAACCGCAAAGGGCACAAAGGACGCAAAGGGTTTGGTTTAAGATAATTTGACACGATCTCAGTCCTCATCACTGCTTTTACCCGTCACGCACGACTGTCCTTACTTGGCACTTGCCACTTTTTTCAGCGGACAGGCCGAATGTTCAAGAGTGTAAAACAGGCTGCACAGCCCTGCAATGGCGTGTCTGCTGCCTGAAGAAAGCCACAACCTGACGTTTTCAGGCAAAGGTATGGTATGGAAATGCTGCGTGTTTCGCCCCACGTTAAAACGTGCGGTTGCCCAAAAACCACGTCATCTGAAGATGACAGAAAACGCATAGACCAAGAAATTAACCACAACCTGTCCACTTTAGTGGACGTGTCAATTTGGCAGCCAGACGACCTAATGCGTCAACGCATCAGTCTCTGGCAATAGAAAAGCCTATGACCACCGACACCCACCACACCGCAGTATCCCAAACACCAGCCATCACGCGCTGGATGCTGTTGATTCTGCTGGCGGGATTTAGTGTGCGGCTGATTTTTGCGCTGCTTGCGCCCCATCCCGGTATATCGGACTCGAACCACTATTACAACCTCGCGCGGAATCTGGCGGAGGGGCGCGGCTTCGTCATCGACTATATCTGGAATTATCATTCGCCGCCCGCTAGTGTGACACACCCCATCGACTACTGGATGCCGCTGCCGGGAGTCTGGCCTGCGCTGACGATGCGGCTGTTTGGCGAAAGTGTGTTCACGGCGTTGATACCATCGGTGCTATTCGGTTCGCTGATTCCGCTGCTGGCCTATTGGCTTGCGCGGATGGCGGGTGCGGCGCAGTCTGTCGGACTGATGACGATGGCGGGCGTCGTGTTTTTGCCGGAATATGTGCTGAATTCAGCGCGAACCGACACGACCATTTCCTACATCCTATTCGCGGGCATGGCGATGGTCAGCTTTTATATCGGCCTGCGTGGAAAACCGCGCTGGCTGCTGCTGGCGGGCATTTGCGGCGGACTGACGCAGCTCTCACGCCAAGACGGCATCATCCTCGCCCCGGCGATGGTTGTGGCACTGCTCATCCACTGGCGTTATAGTGACCAGCCGCTGCCCAGCCGCTGGCTGCTGGCGATTCCGCTCGGTTGGATAGGGGTGATGTCGCCCTGGTTCATTCGCAATCTGGATTTGTTCGGCGTGATTTTGCCGTCGGGCGCGGGACGCACGCTGTTCATGACCAGCTTCATCGACCAGTTTACGTATGGTCGGACGTTGGATTTGGGGCATTATCTGGATTGGGGCGCGGGCAATATTTTGAGCAATTATGTGATACAAGCCCTCGCCAATGTCAAAATGAGTTACACGCTGCTGGATGTCGGCCTGCCGCTGACGGCGTTATTGGGACTCGGCGGAATGGTCTGGAAGCGTGACCGGCGGAGTCTGCTGCTGCTGGCGCTGCCCTTGACGATGACGCTCGGATTGTTCCTGTTTTATAGTTTCGTCACGCCATTTCATACCCAGGGTGGCAGCTTCAAAAAAAGTTATATGCTGGTGATACCGTTTCTGGCATACACAGGCGCATGGGCATTAGGCACGTTCATCCACCCACGCCGTGTCGCCTATATTGCCGCCGGACTCATCGCCGGATTCATGCTGCTGAACGCTGTCGAACTGACGCGGGCCGATTTTGCCTTCACGCGCGAATTTGACGACAGCATCACCACCCTCAGCGGATTATTAGACGAATCAGGCGATGTGAATGGCGATGGCGTTATCACGGTCATGACACAAGACCCGTTTATGCTGTCGTATCATGGTTATCCGGCGTTGATGATTCCCAGCGATGACCGCGACACTATCCTCGAAGCGGCCTATCGTTATGGCGTGGATTATATATTGCTCCCGGCAGGGCGTCCGGCGCTTGACCCCCTCTATGATGGCGAGGAAACCGACCCGCGCCTACCCCGCGCTGGCGACATCATCGGCTATCAACTGCTGCGAGTTGAACCAGTGGAATAGGGGTGATGGGATTGTATGGGCAATCGGGCCTAATCCTTGCTCCTATGGGCGTGTCACGCCACAAAAATTGTATCATCGACCTGTGTCCAGTCGATGGAGTGGTCGTGTTCTTTCAGGAAGGCAATCGCATCGTCAAAGGTCGGAAGCTGCCGGTAATTCACGCGGAAAATGCGGGTCATTACAGCCGATAGGGTTTGGACAAGAGGGTTACTGCGTCCAATGGCGATAATGCCGCCCATGGCCTCATGCCGCGCAAATTTCAGGGCATCTTTGGCCTGTGTGAAATTGACGGGCATTTGTTGGATACCTGTCCCGTCAAAAATGTAGTAGATGGGCGGCGTCCCCGATTCGACCAGACTGAGCATCAACGCGCCGAAGTCCTGCATTTCGTCGCTCGTCGTTTTGCCCCAGACGCGGGCATAGATAATCCGATTGTCCACATACCACTTCAATTCATAGGGCATGGCCTATCCCTCGCAATATTCCTTAACGACTATAATTCACCTTAACATATGTTATAGTGACATTTCCTTAAGATTTCGTCATGGGTTCGTAAAAAACTCAGCGCAAGAAGCGGATAGCTGCGGCAGTGGTATCGGTTTACACTGATGACTATAATAAAGCCCACAGAGCAAAGGTGACGACCCATGACTATGCCCCACCTCATCAGCGATGACCGTCGCTGGGAAGCGATAGACCGCCGCGAATCGGCCTATGATGGTGTGTTTGTTTATGCCATCGACAAGACCGGGTTATACTGTCGCCCGTCGTGCCAATCGCCGCGTCCAGACCGCAGCGAAGTGACCTTTTTCACCTTTCCGGCAGTGGCAGAAGCAGCGGGTTATCAACCCTGCCCACACTGCCAACCAGACGGTGTGACCCGGCGCGACCCACAGGCCGATGCTGTCCGCCGTGTCTGTGTCTATATCGAGCAAAATATGGATCGCGCTTTGACATTGGCGGAACTGGGCGAACACGTTCACTTCAGCCCGTATCATTTGCAGCGGGTGTTCAAGCGCGTGATGGGTATCTCGCCGCGTCAATATGCCGAAGCCTGCCGCGTGAGTGCGTTGAAGTCGCGGTTACGGGATGGCGCGAACGTGACCGATGCGCTCTATGACGTGGGTTATGGGTCATCAAGCCGGGTCTATGAAAAGGCCAATGCCACGCTGGGGATGACTCCCTCCACCTATAGCAAACGCGGCAAAGACATGGAAATTTTCTACACCATTGTCTCGTGCAAACTCGGTTATTTACTGGTGGCGGCGACAGAACGCGGCGTGTGCGCGGTGCGTCTGGGTGATCGTGTCGATGCCCTGCACGACGACCTGCTGAACGAATTTGAACTGGCGCACATCGAACGTGATGACGACGGGTTGCAGCCCTTCGTCCAGCCCATCATTGATTATCTCGATGGCTGGCAGCCGCATCTCGCCCTATCGCTGGACATTCGCGCGACGGCCTTTCAGTGGCGGGTGTGGCAGGAACTGCAACGCATTCCTTATGGCGAAACCCGTTCCTATGGCGACATTGCCGAAGCCATTGGCGAACCCGGTTCGGCGCGGGCAGTGGCGCGGGCAGTGGCGACCAATCCGGTGGCGCTCGTCATCCCGTGCCATCGTGTTGTCCGCAAAGATGGCGACCTGAGCGGGTATCGTTGGGGACGCAATCGCAAGCGCGCCATCCTCGCTCACGAGCAGGAGCAGCGCAAACAGCAGGATAGCGATTAGCAGGTCAGCGATCAGAGGTGGATAAAAGCAGGGTGATGCGTATGGTTCGTCCCCTGTTTTTTTACGTTTGGTGACTGCATCTTCTGCAATCATTCAGTGTTAATATGTTATGAATCGGCTACCACGTTGCAGGAGCCAGTGTATGCACCCACATCTCGATGATGACGGTATTGGCGGGCTAATCGGTGGCATCATCATGCGAATCATTATTGAAATTGTCGTCCATTTGCTGGTTCAGTGGCTGCTCATCCACATTTTCCATGCGATAGGGCAGTATTTTGGCCTGACGCGCGGTTGGGCACTGCTCTATATCCCGGTGGGAATCGGTTTTGGTTGGGCGGTGCATGAGGCGATGAAACAGGTCTTCCAATCGGGCGGTTGGGGGGTTGTGGCGGGCGTGATTGGCTGCATTTTGTTGTTGATGGGCACGGCTTATGTGCATCGGTATTTTCTGGCGCATACCGCGCCTGTCGAAACAGAATTATGAATACGCTATATCCTTGCCGCTGGCTACGCGCAAAGGGTTTTAGGATATGACGCGCACCCTCGTTACTGTTTTACCGGGTACTGGCGACCTGGCACGCCCATTTCTCTCAATCCGCAACGTGGACGCGCACATCGGCCCGTCGCTACAGGCCGCTGGTTTCAGGAGGGGGAGATGAGGCTGTTGTTAATGTATTGTTCTGGTCATTGCGACCGCTGTCTGCGTATGTTACAGTATTGTCACAGGAAGCTGGGGCTGATGTGATGTATTCAGCGTGAAAACTGTTATTTGGAGATTACAACATGGTCATGACACAGTTATCCGAACCTGCCCCCGAATTTGATGCCCAATGTTTGGATATTTTTAATCGGTTCAAACAGGGCGATTTACCCTTTGAAGACGCCGTTAAACAACTCAACGCGCTCAATCGTGCGGCGCGCGACACTGAGATATACATCCATCAAGGCCGCTGCGAACACCTGCTGGGCAATTTGCGGTTGGATCGTGGGCATATCAATACCGCTATCCGGCATTATGAGCAAGCGCGCCGCATGTATGAACTGGCCTATAATCCGCGTCGGGTCGCTGCGATTGACCTCAACATTGGCGAAGGCTATCGTTATAAAGGCGATTTTGCCCGCGCCCGCAAGCAGTACAATATGGCCTATCAGGGCGGTAAAGAAACCGGTTCGCTGCTGGTCGAAACCGCGGCGCTCGCCAACGAAGGTCAAATGCTCATTGCGCTCGGTGAGTACGACGAAGCGCGGCAGGCGCTGGAAGCGGCGTTTGAACTGGCGCAAACATGGGGTGATGACCTCAATCAACTCGATGCGTTGTTGTGCGAGGTGTATCAGGGGCTGGCGACGATCTATTTGCAGGCGGGCGAGACCGCGCAGGCATGGGAACAGGCCAAATTTGCGCTGGAAGCGGCGAAACGCAGTAAACGCCTGATGGATGCCGGTTTTGCCAATCGTGCTATTGCGAATGTGTTGACCGCAATTGGCAAGTCGCCGGAAAGCGCGTTCATGGCTGACCCGGATGTCTATTATAATCTGGCGATTGAAGCCTTCCGCGGTGTGAATGCCGAAGCCGAAATCGGACGCACACTGCACGCACAGGGTTGGAGTATCGCCCGGCGTGGGCGCAAATTGAGCGCGGCGCGCAAGTTCCAGCAGGCCCTGAGCATCTTTACCGAACTGGGCATGGTGGATGACGCCGCCAAAGCCGCCGAATCCCAACTTGATGTGGTGATTTAGCCACTGGCTTGTTTGTTATCATGGCATCAACCGCGTTGCACAGCGGATGTCATGCGGGGCATTAGGCAAATCGTTCGGGATACAATTCCCGCGCGAGGGCTTCCTCCTGCTCGATGAGGTCGCGAATAGCAGCTACACCTTTACCCCAGAAATCGGGATCGTTTAAATCCACACCCACCGTCGCCAGCAATTTATCCGGCCAATCGGAATCGCCCGCCGCCAGCAGGTCGATGTACTTGGGCGCGAAACTGTCGCCCTGTTCGCGATAGATGTTATACAACGCCAGCACCAGCAGTTCGCCAAACGCATAAGCATAGACATAACCGGGCGTATGCAAGAAATGCGGCACATAACTCCACCATAGGCCATACTCATCGCGCAGGTTGACACTCGCGCCGAACATCGCCCGCTGGGTATCCAGCCAGATTTCGTTCAAACGGTCTGTAGGCAGTTCGCCTTCGCCCCGACGGGCGGTGTGCATCCCATCCTCGAAGCGATTCATCGCCGTTTGACGGAAGACGGTGGCGAAGGTATCTTCAACCTTTTTGACCAGCATAGAGAGCTGGACTTCGCGGTCTGCTTCGCGCGCCATCAAATCCTGAAACACGACCATCTCATTGAAAACGGACGCCATTTCTGCCGTTGTTAACGGTGTGAACATGCCATAGAGTCCCTGCGCTTCACTGGCGAGATACATATGCACACCATGACCGAGTTCGTGCGCCAATGTCATCACATCGCTCGCTTTGCCCTGAAAATTGACGAACACAAAGGGATGGGCTGAGGGTGTGGTATTGGACGCGAACGCGCCACCGCGTTTACCGGGCATGACGGGGGCATGAATCCAATTTTCATCGAAGAATTTTTGCGCGATTTCGCCCATACGCGGGCTAAAGCTATAGAAGGCATTTAACACGATGGTTTTCGCTTCGTCCCACGTATAAAAGACTTCACTATCTTTAACGGGCAGCGGCGCATAACGGTCATAGTCGGTCAATTCGTCATACCCCAGCAGCCGCCGCTTGAGGTCATAATGCCGCGCCACGAGGTCATAATTGGCGGTCACTGTTTCGACCAGCGCATCGACCACAGCATCCGGCGCTTTGTTGCTCAGATTGCGGGACGAGATCCATGTGTCATAGCCGCGCCGCCGATCATCGCTGGCTTTATCTGCCGCCAGCACATTAAAAATATAGGTCAATTCCATGGCCCGTTCGCGCAGCACAGCGGTAATGGCGGCTGCCGCTTTACGCCGCACATCACGGTTTGTATCGCGCAGTTTGGTCAAGACCTGTGTCAGAGTCAAGGGTTCGCCGTCATAATCCAACCGCAGCGCGCCCATCAACTGCGTGAACAAGCGCACCCATGCGCTGCGTCCGGTGATGGACTTGTCAATCAATACCTGCTCTTCGATTTCACTCAACATATAGGGCTTGTTACGGCGTTCGGCTTCCAGATGATAGGCGTACTTGCCGAGTGTCGGGTCGGCTAGCAGCTTTTCGGCCTGTGCATCGTCCACCGCGTTCCATTCCAAATCGAAGAAGACCAGTTTTTGCCCGATGTCGGATAGGCGTTCGTTGATTTTTTGCTGTAACGCGCCGAACGCCGGGTTATTGGTGTCTGTTGCGAATTGCAGCGACGCAAAGGCCCCCGCGCGCCGGGTGAGGTCACGCATGACTTCGCGCTCTTTAAAGCTATCGACCATTTCTTCGGCATCGAGGCTGGCAACCCGGCCTTTGTACTTTTCGGCGAAGGCGTCCGCCAACTGTTCGACCCTATCGAGGTCGGACTCAATGCGCGGGTCGTCGCCGTTGTCATAAAAAACAGTCAAATCCCATAAAACATCTTCGGCGCCGGTGAGTCGTTCTGCTGCTGCGTCCGTCATGTGCGTTTCCTTTTGGGTACGATACGTCAATAAAAAAACGAATATCTTTGTAGGGGCGATTCGCGAATCAAATGGCGATTTGTCGCTTAATATCGTGATTTTTGGATGTTGTTTCTGAACCCCCTCCGTCTGCCGTTGGCAGCCACCTCCCCCGAATTCGGGGGAGGCCGGGTGGGGGTTGGGCAGACACAATTCAAACAGCTACTTCAGAACCTCCTAATATAATCGCCCAATATAACGACGGATTATGCTACGCGAATTTCTCCGGGTAGACCACACGCGCGAGGGCTTCTTCCTGCTCAATCAGTTCCTCAATCGCGCGGATGCCCTGCTGCCAGAAATCGGGGTCAGTCAGGTCTACGCCCGCTTGCCCGACAATCTTCTCAGGCCAATCCGAACCGCCCGCCGCCAGCACGTCGATGTAATTGGGCACGAAAGCGTCACCCTGTTCACGATACAGGTTGTAGAGTGCCAGCACCAGCAGTTCACCAAAAGCATAGGCATAGACATAACCCGGTGCGAACAAGAAATGCCCGACATACGTCCACCAGACACTGTAATCGTCGGTGATGGTCAGGCCGTCGCCAAACATCGCCTGCAAATTGTCCTGCCAGAAGGCGTTAAGCTGCTCAGTCGTCAATTCGCCCTGTTCACGGCGGGTCGTATGCACGGCGTTTTCAAAGCGATTGAAGGCAATCTGCCGGAACACTGTGGCGAATGCGTCTTCGATTTTCTGCGAGAGCATCGCCAGGCGCACTTTTGGATCGGGTTCTTTGTCCATCAAATCGTGGAAGACCAGCATCTCGCCAAAGACCGACGCCATCTCCGCAATCGTCAGCGGCATATTGGCATTGAGCAGGGTCTGCTTTTCGTGTGTCAGATAGAAATGCAGGGCATGACCGAGTTCGTGCGCCAGCGTCGCCACGTCGCGCACCCGTCCGGTGAAATTGACCATGACATAGGGATGATGCGACGGCACACACGGGTCACAGAATGCGCCACCGCCTTTACCGGGATTGACCGCCGCATGAATCCAATTTTTGTCGAAAAATTCCTGTGCGATGTCGCCCACACGCGGATGAAAACGACTAAACGCCGTCACCACGATGTCGCGGGCTTCGTCCCATGAATACATGCGGTCTTCATCGCTGATGGGCAGCGGGGCGTACATATCATAGTTATAGAGTTCATCCAACCCCAACAGCGCCCGTTTTAAGCGATAGTGACGCGCCACCAGTTCAAAATTAGATGTCACCGCCTCGACCAGCGCCTCAACCGTTTCATCCGGCACTTTG
>CAZTLI010000206.1:0-9139 GCA_964614375.1 uncultured Anaerolineaceae bacterium | reverse complement strand
GTCATGCGTTATATGCCCGCCGGGTCCCTGGATGATATGCTGCGGCATGGCCCCCTGCAACCGGAACAAATTCTGCATTATTTCGAGCAAATCGCGCCCGCGCTGGATTATGCCCATAATCGTGGTGTCCTGCACCGTGACCTGAAACCGAGCAATGTGCTGCTGGATGATGATGGCGGCGCATACATCACCGACTTTGGTATCGCGCGGATTCTGGGTGAACAGGGGCCGGGCATCACCACCCAGGGCGTCGTCGGCACGCCCAGTTACATGAGTCCCGAACAGGCGCAGGCGCATGACCTCGATGGACGCAGCGATGTCTATTCGCTCGGTGTTATGTTGTTTGAACTGCTGACAGCGCGGCGTCCCTTTGAAGCCGAAACGCCCTACAGCATCGCCGTCAAACAGGTGACCGAAGCCCCGCCCGAACCGCGTTCCTTCAATCCCAATCTGTCGGTGGCAGTGGAAAAGGTGATTTATAAATCGCTGGAGAAAAAGCGTGAATACCGCTATCTGACGGCAATAGCGCTGGCAGATGCCTTACGCGATGCAATAGAAAATCCCGAATCGGCAACCGATACCCATCCCGGTTTCAAACTGCCCCCGCGTCCGCAGCCCGCCGCCGCACCGGTGCAGCACTATAATACGCCAACCCCACAGAAAAGTCGTCCAGTACGCTTACCTGCGCCGCCATCCAACCAGCAGGGTTTTGACCTGCGCGGACGTGTCCACAAACGGCGGCAGTCCAGCCCATTGATGAGCGTCGCCATTGGCGGGATGATTGGTATCGTGATTCTGACGCTCATCGTCCTCGTCGCCATTTTTGTCATCGGGCAGTTGACGAACCAGGGCACGACCCGCACCGACACCCCCACCACCGAAGAAATCGAAAGTTCTGTATTTGATACCACCCCCAATGGAGATGCAGCGACCATCGACGAAGGCGACTCGACACAGGTCGCCGCCCGCGAGACCCTCATCGCCCGCAGTGCCGATGTTTTTGCGACACAGACTCAACTCGCCGTTGTCGCCACAACCGCCGCCGCCCGCGCCACGCCCGCCGCGACCAGCACTGTCCCGCTTGGCGAACGGGCAACAGCGACCCTCAATCCGGCGTTGAGTGGGGTATCGGGCACGATTGTCTATTTTGATGAACGCGAAGACAGCTTTGAAATTATCACCCTCAATCTTGTGACCGGTGTCGAAACCCAACTCACCCAGGATTCCAGCACCAATTCACACCCCCGACCATCACCTGATGGCACACGCATCGCCTTTCAGTCTGACCGGGATGGCGACTACGACATCTACACGGTGAATCTGCAAGGTGGGCAGCTGGTGCGGGTGACGAATAATGACCTGTTTGAACGGTTGCCGGAGTGGAGTCTCGATGGCGAGTGGCTGATATTCTCGTCGGATACGCGCGATGACCGCACCTTTGACCTGTATCGTGCCCGCACCGATGGCAGCGAGTACCAGCCCGTATTCAGCAATGGCCTGCGTAACAGCCATCCGCGTTATAGTCCCGATGGGTTATTTCTCGTGTTCACGACGGGCGGCGTATCCGAAGACAGCAGTACGTGGGAAATCGCGCGGCTCGACCTCGTAACAGGTGATTTCGCCCAACTGACCAATAACGAGGGGCGCGATTCATCCGCCAGTTATAGTCCCGATGGCAGCACAATTCTGTTTTCGACAGATGGCGATGGGGGCGCGGCAATCGCCGTCATGGACGCCAATGGACAAAATGCGCGAATGATCTATGATGACCCCGGCTTCGAGTGGTCAGCCAGCTACAGCCCCGATGGACGCTTCATCATCTTCAATTCCGACGCCACCGGACGCGATGAACTGTACCTGATGACCGCCGACGGGGAGCATGTGCAGCGCATCACCCAAAACGGCGGCGCCTATGCCTCATGGATACCGGGGACATAGCCAGCAGCGCGGCGCGTCCGCTTGTCAGCAGTCAGCTAAAACCTTCGCCATTTGACGACAGTTACACTTCACAGCCAGACCGTAAGCTATTCGGCTGGTGGGCAATTGAGCCTGTCACGGAATCACGCGCTCGTTGAGCATATCGTTGACGGCTTTGACCAGACGGCGCAGTTCGTCCTCTAAATCCGCGGTGACGCCTTCCAGAATCACCGCATCACGGAACAAATCGCGGGCATCACGCAGACTGGCATGGGCGATTCGCAGGCGTCGCAGTCCGGCACGGAGCTGGTCGCGGGCGTCGCGGCTGGCGGGACTGGTGTAATAGGAGGGGAAGTCCCAACCGTGTAATGAGGCCACATATTGCAATTCCTCAATGAACATCTCAATCGACTCGATCTGCACAGCAGCGCCGCGTTGCAGCAGGTCGATTAACGCCCGGCTGAGACCCGGTTCGACGCCAAAATCCAGTTCATGGATGTCTTGATAGCGCGACTCGACATCGTAGATCGAACCCGGTTGTGGTTTGAGCGTGTGTTTCTGTGGCGATAGGCCCGTGAACACCGGATACAGGATGCCCACACACAGGTTATGAATGTCCCGACGCATATCGCTGCTATCCGCCGCGCCGCCATTGAGCTGCCGTGAACTATTGAAGTCGATGAGTTTAAGCTGTGCGCCATCCCAATAAACGTGTTCCAGCTTGTGGTCAAGATAGACGATGGCCTGTTCGTGCGCCAATTTCAGCACAGAACTGAATTGCAAGGCCAGCGCCAACCCTTCTTCACTCGGCAGACGCCAGCGCACATTCGGCGCAGACGGTTTCATCAGATAGAGCAGATTATTGGTGCGAGGCAGTTCGGTCATGGTGATATAAGGCCGCCAGCCCTGTTCGGCAAATTCGGGCAGCACCTCAATGAAGCCCTTGACATCCAGTTGAAACGACTCGATCTCCCCATCAGCAGGGGCTTCGCTCACGGTTGATAAAAAGCCACAATCCAGCAAATCGACCACATGCGGACTGCCCGCCAGACGCATCAAAATGGCGCTCTCGTTGCCAAAGGCGCGGTATTCCCAACGGGCTTCCCCATCAGCGCTGAGATGCTCCGGGCGCATCACCTTGAAGGCAATGGTTTTGCCTGTGCGTTTATCCAGCGCATCAAACACCCGTGCATAGTGCCCCAGCGCGAACGTGTCGATATAATTGTCGATACGATACAGGTCTTGCAGATTGGGCATAACATCCTACTTGTGACCGTTTTCCCAAATTGTGCCGGAAATTTGGGATATATTTGGGATATATCAGAACTCTACCACGAGCAACCCGGAAACACAACGCTGCTATTGACCAAAAAACCGGGTACATACCCGGCCTGTCTCTCATTGTATGGGTTTTAGTATTGCCCGCCACCACCCGTCTGGTTTGAAGCTGGTCAGAAACGAGACGTGGGCGGCCCCACACAATCGCCTCGCTCAGCTACACCCTTGTGAGATTTTGAGGCAGCGGCGCGGGTTTACCGACCGTCGATGCAAGCGTGATGGCTTTCCCTTCGTTGGCTGACGTATCAAACGCCAGCATGATTTCCAGTACATGCAGCCCCAGCGCGCCACTCGCCCGATGCGATGTGTTATCCGCAATTGCCGTCGCCATATCCACGAGACCGATACCCCGCTGTACGTCATCACGATGCGTCAATGGCACAACGCGCCATGCGTTGTGATTGGGCTGCCATAGTCGCACCGTCCCGCCGAAGTCATTGGGGTCAGGCGCGCTAATTGTGCCGTCCGTGCCATAGATTTCCAGGCGCGGCAAATTGTGCTGCCACACATCAAAGCTGAGAATCAACGTCGCTATCGCGCCCGATGCAAACACCAATGTGCCCGACGCATGAGTCGAGACATCAACCGGTATCGTCTGGCCTGCAAGCGACTCATGCCCCGCCACCCGTTCGGAAAAGCCACGTCCGGTCACTGCCGAGACCTGTTTCACCGCGCCCAGCCAATTCACCAGCGCCGTGATGTAATATGGCCCCATATCCATCACCGGGCCGCCACCGGGTTGGTAGAAGAAGAAGGGATTGGAATGCCAGGGTTCCGGCCCACGACTCAGCATGAAGGCCGTCGCCGCCAGGGGTTTGCCGATGGCGTCTGTGTCGATGAGGTGGCGCACGGTCTGTCCACCGCCGCCGAGAAATGTGTCCGGCGCGCACCCGACGCCGACTCCCGCCTGCTGTGCTGCGTGGATTATTGCCTGTCCGTCTGATAAGGTGGTCGCCAGCGGTTTTTCGGAATAGATGTGTTTGCCTGCCGCAATCGCCTGTAGATTGACTGCTGCATGAGCCGCAGGAATCGTCAGATTGAGTACCATGTCGATGTCATCAGCGCGCATCAAGTCCGCTACAGTCAGCGCCCGCAGGCCATGCCGCTGTGTAAACAGTCGGGCACGGTCTGTATCAAGATCGGCGCAGGCCGTGACGTTCACCGCGTCAGGAAACAGCGCACAGCCACGCAGATAGGCTGGCGCGATCATGCCACAACCAACGATTCCGACGTTTAGCGCAGTCATTCGTTCAATCCTTCGAGGTAGCGATAACTCTGTTCCAGCGCCGTCAGCATATCCGTATCGCAGCGGTCTATTTCTACGATATGCCACGCCGCACTGCTGTGGGCCACTACCGCCGGAATGTCCATCACGCCTGTGCCGAGCGCAGTCATCGCCGCGTCTCTATTGCCCGACCCGTCTTTGAGGTGCAGCAGTTTCACTCGCCCGCCGAGACTATCCAGCACATCAAGCACATGGACACCCGCGACCTGAAGCCAATAGACATCAACTTCCAGCATAATCGACTCGTCGAGGCCAGCGAGCAAGTGCAGCAGCCCGTATTGCCCCGCTGTGGTTTGCAGCTCAAAGTCGTGGTTGTGATAGGCCAGCGACAGACCCGCCGATTGTATCGCGGCGTGGGTTTCGTTGAGTAAATCACAGGCGCGCTGAATGCCGTCTATGTCCTGAAAATAGGGACGCAGACCAGGGCAAACCAGCGTGTCACAACCGAGCACGCCTAATGTGTCAAGCACTTTGTTGAGTGAGTCGCTTAGTGGAAAGTTGATGTGTGCCGCGCAGACGCGGATGCCGAGTTCATCGAACAGTTCACGCGCCTGTTGGGGGCTTTCGCCATAAATACTGGCGGTTTCGACAGCCTGATAGCCTATGTCACTGAGGCGGCGAATCGTGCCTTCAAAATCCTGTTGTAATAACTCACGAACGCTGTACAACTGTACAGCGACGGTATTCATGTCAATCACGGACGAAATTAGCCTTTGTTTGTAGCGATGCCGCTGTGGAGTATACCGTCATGTCGCTTTTTGGGCGATGATTGTGTGGGCAAAGGTGCGATTGCGGTAGGTCAGAATTCGCGATGCCAACGTCACGGGCTAAAGCCCTGTGCCTGACAGGGGTAAGCCCGGTGAACCGGACTCAAAGACGAAGACCACAAGCCTCATTTATGGGGCTTACCTCAAACATTAGCCGTATGACTTTAGCATACGGCGAAATCGGAATACAAACTCTACGAAATTGCTTTACCTCCAACTCTAAAACCTAACACCCAATACCGATCCCCTATTTGCCATCCTCGCCAACACCTTTCCACGCGGCATATTTGCTCCAGTGGCTGCGGCGGAGGCTGGCGCGGAAGGTGGCGATATGCCCGATGATACGTCCACTCAACCAGCGGGTGGATTTTTGCGTGGGTTCACGGAAGCGCACCTGCTCTTTATCGACCACCATCAGCATCTCGCGTGAACGAGTCGCCACCAGCGCAATTGAATCGAGCATGACCAGATTCCAGTTGCGGCGTTCCATTTGCAATTCGACCAGCGGCAGGCCATCGCCCGGTTTGGTGCTGACAATGGCCTGCCATACATCGTGATAGAGCGTGCGAACGGAGTCGGCGGGCGTGTGAATGGGCAGCCCGCGATAGATGCGCCAGTTATCGTAAAATGAGTATGCCCATTGCAGTTGCAACAATCCCAAAAACGCGCCAATGACGGAGGTGATGGTCACGCCCGTCAGCAGAATCAGTACATGCACGATTCCACTGACAGCGAACAGCGGCACATACCCCAGAATTGCACGGGGCGACGGTGAATTGGATGCCCACAGACTATACACACAAATCAGACCGCCGAGTAACAGTTGCAGCGCTGTGTAGATGTCCATTCTGCCGCGTGAAATGCCGAGTGTGAGAATCCCCGCACCGACCAGCAATGTCACCAGTCCGATGCTTTTCATCCACGTATGCAGCCAGTGATGATAATAGGTCTCGCGCAGCGCCGTGAGGTCATCGGGTGTCAGTTGTTCAAGCTGGCGCATTAAGCTCGATTCGACCGGGGCGGATTGTGCAGCCATTGTCTGTGCCTCATGTGTAGGTAACCACAGAGCATTCCTCGACTCTTACCAGTGACGTTGAATTCCGTAGGCCTCGAAAATCTCATCTTTACCGAAAATCGGAATGCCCTCGCTCTGAGATTGGGCAATAATCAGCCTGTCAAATGGATCACGATGATAAAAAGGCAGTGTACTTACAATACCTGTGTGTGAGGTGCGGATTTCTAATAGGCTGATACTGTTTTTAGTCAGATTAATGTCTATAAAATCGGTGAAGGGTGCTGGCACTTGTAGTCTCCCTAAACTCACTGTAATCGCCATCTCCCATACACTCGCAATACTCAAGTGGATGTTATGTTGCGGCGTTTCTATGAGAGCGTTTGCGGTTGAACTCAATAACGAATCATCGTTTATGAACCAGAGGAATGTATGTGCGTCTAACAGATAGTTCATCCCATATACTCATCAAAATCCGAGAGTGGCGTATCGAAATCAGGTGACATCTTAATTTGACCGCGTGCGCTGCCCGCCTTACGCGGCTTGACAGTGGTTGTCACGGGCACTAGCTGCACAGCGCGATTATCGTCGTCTAAAATCAACACCAACTTGCCCTGTTGAGCATCGTCAATCAACGGTTTCAATTAATCCTGTGCATCGCGTAACGAATACGGTTCCATCGTTATCCCTCCAGCATGTAACTATGGCTATTATATAACACTTCACAGCACCGGTTTTAGTGTGAACTCAATCGGCGATATTTTTGTGGGCGACGATATTGGCGGGTGTGAGGCGCAGCAGCAGTTCGCCCTCCACCGAATTGCGATTGCCATACTGTTCGGCTAAATCTGCGCCCATATAGCGTCCGGCGAGGCGTGTCGCCCAGTGTTTGAGCTGTACCCTGTCCGGGTCGGTGATGAATGTTGCTGTGCCTTCGATGATGACATAGGCATAGGGCGGCTTTTCGTCATTCACACACAGCGACACCCGCGCGTCCCGGCGCAGATTAGCGGCTTTGACCGACGTATGCCATGTGGTGAACATGAAGTCGTCGCCATCCATGTCAAACCAGATGGGCGCGGTATGAGGGCGACCATCGGCGCGGACGGTGGCGAGGATGCCTGTACGGGGTGCATCCAGCAAAAAGGCGCGGATTTCATCAGGTGTCATGGACTGCATCAAACTGTTCCTTTTCTCACAATACGCAAGCCTCTCCATTCTACCCAATCATCCCCCATCCAAAAAACCAGCGCAGTGGCTGGTTCTTAAAAGCTAGTGACATGTCGGATTAATTGGGCGCGGGCGCGGTCAATTCCAGTTGGATGTTGTCCGGGTCGCGGAAGGCGAGGACACACACCGGAAATCCCGCCGGACGCAGGTCTTTAATGTCGCCATGCGAGACGCCGTGTGCATCAAAGGTGCGCTTGGCAAATTCCAGCGTTTCATAGTCGTTTACGGCAATGCTCAGATGGTCGAGTCCCATGCGATGTTCGCTGAACTGGTCGTTTTTAGGCGTTTGCGTGCCATCGGGCGGCAAACCGACTGCCAGCACCATGCTGCCATTGATGAGGAAGACGCGCCCACTTTCGACACTGCCCGCGTTGACCTTGAAATCGAGCACCTTCGTATAGAAATCGACAGAACATTGCAAATCGCTGACGGTGAGGACGATGTGATGCACGCCGCCTGTTTTGAGTGTATTCATGTTGATGTCTCCTGAATCGGACTAATCGAGTAAGTCAGGCAGCAGCCGTCGGGAAGTATCGACTGATTCGACGGGGAATTGAATCTCAATCACGAAGTCTTCTTCTCTGGTCGGGAATGGAAAGTCCAGAAACACCTCTCGCTGCGCGCCCGCGAGACGATAATTGTTGGCCTCTATCCACTGACCGAGTGCGCCATACCCCACGTTGGATGTTGAAGGCCCGCCGACATGGGCGATGGTCGCCATTGTTTCGACAGCGGGTAGTTCGGTGATGGTCAACTGTTCCGTGTCGGATAGTGCTAGCGGGCTATCGACCTCACCTGTGATAAGGAAACCGAATTGCACGTCAATGTCATTTTCTTCGTACAATTCCGTGTGGGTGATGGCGACGAAGTGACCGAGAGTCGATGTGCCAACGTGTGTCGGCAGGCTGCGGACGATATGCTGAATCACGTTCCATCCCGCCATCAACGACTCAACCTGAGTCCGCAGGGATAGATAGCGTTGTGCCGGGACGGACTTCAGCACCACATCGGGCAGGTCGTCCTGCCGCAAGCGCGATTCAATCCGGCGGAAGCGTTGCAGGTCTTGCAGGAGCGACTGCTCTAGCTGGGCCCGTTGCAGCACCAGCATCCCGCGAATCTCCTCGTCGGAGATGGCATCGTCCAGCATCCGGGCGATTTGCTCCAGCGACAACCCCAGTTCCTTCAGCGCGAGAATACGATTCAGGCGCGGGAGCTGGCGAGCGCTGTAGTAGCGATAGCCTGTTTGCGGGTCGGTGTGGGCGGGTTTGAGCAGACCGATTTCATCGTAGTATTGCAGCAGACGCTTCGACACCCGCGCGATGCGCGAAAATTCGCCCGTCAGAAACATGATACGCTCCCGGTTGGCTGACTGACATTCACCATGCTAGGGTATCACGCAGCGTGACACGCAAGCCGTTCTCATCCGTTTCTCATAAATTGCCATTTGAAAGGGGGCAATTAACCTGATGCGAACACAACACCGCGCCCTGTCCGCCTAATGTGTACCGTTCCAGACAGGCGGGGATCAGAGCCGTTTGTGCGTTGGACAGTGCGAGAAGGGTATCACAGTGTGTAATAGTCACTGTAACG
>CAZTLI010000205.1:0-9172 GCA_964614375.1 uncultured Anaerolineaceae bacterium | reverse complement strand
AATATGCCCGTAAACATGGCCCCGTGCTCATCGAGTCCATCACCTATCGCTATCGCGGTCATGGCGTGTCTGACCGTCAGTACGACTCTCGTTTGCGCGATGAACTCACGGAATGGCAAGAAAAGCGCGACCCCATCACGCTGTTGCAGCGGCAACTGGTGAAGAAGTACAAAAATATCGAGCCAGAACTGGATAGCATTATCGCCAATGCCAAACGCATGGTGGACGAGTGTGTCGAATTCGCACAGGCGAGTGATGACCCGACCTATGAAGACCTGATTAGCAATGTGTACGTGGAGGGCTAGCGATGGCATCACGTAAATTACCGATGCGAGAGGCGCTGCGCCGCGCTTTGCTGGAAGAAATGCGCCGTGACGAAAGCGTCTTTGTCATGGGCGAGGAAGTCGGCTACTGGCAGGGGACGCACCGTGTCACCAGCGGCTTTATTGACGAATTTGGCGAGAAGCGCGTGCGCGATACGCCCATTAGCGAAATGGCGATTGGCGGCGTCGCAGTTGGCGCGGCAATGGCGGGATTACGCCCGGTGGCGGAATTCATGACGATTAACTTCGCGTTTCTGGCGCTGGATGCTATCGTCAATCATGCGGCGAAAATCCACTATATGTTTGATGGCATGTTTAAAGTGCCGCTGGTCTTTCGCGCTGCCAGTGGTTGGGGCAATCAGGCCACTGCAACCCATTCACACACACCCGAACCGATTTTCGCCCATTTTCCGGGCATGTATGTCGGCTGCCCATCGACGCCGTATGATGCGTATGGCATGTTGAAAACATCGATTCGTGACGATAATCCGGTGCTGTTTACAGAGAGCATCGCGCTCTATCCCAAGCCGGGCGACGTGCCCGATGAGGAGTATTTCATCCCCATTGGCAAGGCCGATGTCAAACGCGAAGGGGCGCACGTCACCATTGTCACCTATGCGCGCGGTGTCGAGTGGTCTCTAAAAGCAGCGGAAGCCCTCGCCGAAGAAGGCATCGACTGTGAGGTAATTGACATGCGCTGGCTGCGTCCGCTGGATATGGAAACGGTGTATGCCAGTTTCAAGAAGACCAATCGCTGCGTCATCGTTGAAGAATCGCTGCCGTTTTACAGCTTTGGCAGTGAAATTGCCGCCCAATTGCAGGATAATATGTTTGACTATATGGACGCGCCCATCAAACGGGTGAGTGCGCTGGATGTGCCGCTGCCCTATGCGAAGGACATCGAATTGATGGCGCTGCCCGACGAAGAAAAAGTCATCAAGGCTGTGAAAGGGGTGATTTATGGCTGAAGCGATCAAAATGCCGGGTGATGGGCTTATCCTCAACTGGCTGAAAAACGCAGGTGATGCTGTTAAAGAGGGCGAAGTCATTGTCGAGGTCGAAGCCGACAAAGCCACTGTCGAAGTTGAGTCGCCAGTGACGGGTGTGCTGCTAGAAATCGTGGCGCAGTCGGGCGATGAAGTCGAAGAGGGCACGGTCATTGCCCATATCGGCGCATCGGGTGAGAAGCCAGAAGCCGCGGCGGAAGCTGCTGCTGCACCAGTCAAAGCCGAAGCCACGGCGACACCCGGAACACCTGCACCCGCACCGCCAGCGCCTGTCTCGGCGCCCACCAATGGGGCAGCGCGCACACCGGAAGGGCGTGTGAAAGCATCGCCTATCGCGCGCCGCATTGCCGATGAACGGGGCATCAATCTCGACCAGATTCAGGGGTCGGGTCCCGGTGGTCGCATTGTGAAAGTGGATGTCGAGACCTTTACGCCATCCGCCGCGCCCGCTGCAAGTACAGCTGCTGCGGCGGCTATAGCCCAGACAACCTATGGCAAAGTGCCCGAAGGCGAAGGTATCGAGATTATCGAACTCTCGCGGATGCGCGCCCGTATTGCCGAAAACACGCTCATCAGTAAACAGGGCATCCCGCATTTCTATGTCACCAGCGAAATGGATGTGACGGCCTTACTCGACCTGCGGAAACAGTTAAATGCGTCGCTGGAAAGCTCCGGTACGAAAATCACCGTCAATGACATGATTGTCAAGGCGACGGCGCTCACCCTGCGCGATTTCCCGAACCTGAACTCGCACTTTTATGGCGACAAAATTGTGCGCTACACGCATATCAACATCGGTATCGCCGTCGCGCTGCCGAACAATGGTCTGCTGAATGTCGTCGCGAAAGATGCCGATAAGGTCGCGCTGGGCACGCTGTCAGAGACCAATAAAGCGATGATTGAACGTGCCCGCGAAGGCAAGGTCAAGCCAGAGGACATCAAGGGCAGCACGTTCACAACCAGCAATCTTGGCCCGTTCGACGTGGAGCACTTCCTCGCGATTATCAGTCCACCCGAAAGTGGCATTCTTGCGATAGGGTCGGCGCGGAAAATTCCGGTGGTGCTGGATGATGGCACATTCGGCGTTGGCAATCGCATGAAAGTGACCATCAGCGTCGATCACCGTGTCAGTGATGGGGCGGAGGGCGCGCAGTTCATGCAGCGGTTCAAAAACCTCATCGAACATCCCATGCAGTTAGTCGTGTAGGAAAACCAATTTGCCCGACAATACAGGGTGTGTCGCGATGGGGCATACCCTGTTTTTTATCTATCGACATGACATGACTCGAATGAATGCACCGACAACGTCAACTCAAAAAGGCCGAATCGACTTCGTTAAAAGCGTAAATTTTGAGATAGTGACAGTATTTTCACAAATTTTTTATTCATCTTTCATCAATTCGCGTGTATCTTTATAGTATATGAACTCATCAGAGGAATTTATCGTGGCAGCTACTCAATATCACAACACCACCCGTGAATATCTCATCTGGCTTGACCATAATAAAGACGAATACTTCATTCTCAGCCCCGGTCAAAGCGCCGCCATCCATACCGATTGTGAACTGGTCAGTACCACACCCTATGCTATCCTACCGGAATTTTTGATTGAAGTGGATTTAGAACGTCGCGCCTATCCGCCGATCCTCAAGCCGCAGGGTCGCTGGATCGCCGATTTAGACTAACATTCGCGTGACGCAATAACAGAGATTCTAAATACCTCGTGTATGCTAGCGGGAGAAACTGCAAATCAAGCGAGGACAAGATGGACAATCATCGTTTGCTGTACCCATTCATTCTAACTCTAACCGTCATTATCTCCAGTATCGCCGTTGTCCATGCACAGGATGGCGGCGATACTGCTGTTTGCGAGCCGCGTACCATCGAGGGCATTGGCGAACAGGTCGAGCGCACACTTGAATACGATGGCCTGTCGCGGACATTTTTGCTGTATATTCCGCCCAACTATGACCCGACGACGCCCGCGCCACTGGTAATGAGTTTGCACGGTTTCGCATCGACATCCCGCCAGCAGGTGTTCTTGACGGGTTGGAATGCCCTCGCAGATGAACACGGTTTCTTGATGATTTATCCACAGGGCACGCAGTCGCCCGCACGCTGGAATTCCGGCAGCTTCCGCCTTGGTGGTGAGAACAATGCCGATGATGTGGGTTTTATCAACGCCATCATCGACACAATGGCAGATGAATTTTGCCTCGACATGGCTCGTATCTTCGTCAATGGCATGTCGAACGGTGGGGGGATGAGTAATCGCATTGCCTGTGAACTGGCTGACCGTGTAGCGGCGATTGGCGGAGTGGCAGGGGCCTACAGTCCCATAGAGGGTGGTTGCCATCCAGCACGACCCATTCCGATCATTGCTTTTCATGGCACGGATGACTCGATTGTGCCGTATGCGGGCGGCAGCGCGGGGATCATTTTGCCGCCTATAGAAGCATGGGCGGCGGACTGGGCGAGTCGTAATGGTTGTGATGACCTGCCCGAAAGCGTTCCAACCAACGGCGATGTCAGCGGTGTTCATTACACGGGATGTGATGCCGACGCCGATGTGATTCTGTACACCATAGCGGGTGGCGGACATACATGGCCCGGCAGCACCCGTGCGCTGGATTTCTTTCTGGGTTATACCACGCAGGACATTGACGCCAGCGAAGCGATGTGGGACTTTTTCAGTCGGCATCCATTTCCACAGGAAAATGCCGAATAACAGGCAGTGCGTACACGGATAACAAATTTCAACGGGGATACGGTGGTATCCTCGTTTGCTGTTGTGGAACAATATCGCCTTGTCGAACGTCCTTACACATGACGACAGCCAATAATAGGGGACCTACTCATGAAAATATCCATGTCCATGTTACTAGCAGTAGTGTTATTACTATTCATGGGAAGTGACAATCGGGTTTCGCAGGCACTGCCAGATGGGGGAGGGCATAACTCTGGCATACAATCCGCCGCTGCACAGGGCGATACCTATGCCGATTGCATCAATCCCGAAGTCACCAGCGTTGTGATGGAAGGTGAAGCGGGGGTAGCAGCGGTAGATATGGCGGCGGAAGAACCCGCTGTGGGTGGCGGCGGTGGTGGCGGTGGCGATGCAGCCGGTGGCGCACCACCGCCCGCACCAGCAGATACCACGTCCACAACAGAACGCGATACTGATGATGCGGTTGATGCAACCGTGCCCGATGCGAGTTCACCCCGCAGCGAAAATACACAGGCAAATATGCCGCTCAACGCGGGTGAGATCAACGACAATGCCGATTGGGACAACTTCCTGCTTTATCGCCGCGAATTTTCCGAGACAGGTATTGACGTACACGATGTCGATGTCACCGGACGGCACATCATTCATGTGATTGATGGACAGGGACTGCCCGTACTGGGGGCGCGTGTGGAAGTGTATGCAGGCGATACGCTGGTCAGCAGTTCGCGTACCTATGCCAACGGTCAAACCCTGTTTTTCCCGAACGCAGTCGCTGTCACAACCGATAGTTATCGTGTGGTCGTTTCTAAGGGCGATGTGCAATCCGAATTCACGCTAGAACACGGGGGCGGACAGGCATCGTGGGATGTTGTGCTTGAGGACTATCAACGCAGCGGCGACACAGTGCGCCTTGATGTGTTGTTCTTAATTGATGCGACAGGCAGTATGGGCGATGAAATCTTCCAGATGCAATCCAACATCCTCGCCATTTCCGAGCAAATCGCCGCGCTGCCTGCGGATGTGGATGTGCGTTATGCGCTGGTGATTTATCGGGACCGCACCGATAACTTCGTCGTGCAATCGTGCGACTTCACGCCCAACGTAGACGATTTTCAAGCGGCGTTGAATCGTGTGCAGGCTTCAGGCGGCGGTGATTATGCCGAAGCGCTCAATGAAGGTATTCATGCCGCTATTCACGAGGTCGAATGGCGTGGTGGCGATGCAATCCAGATGATTTTTCTTGTTGCCGATGCGCCGCCGCATCTCGACTATCAGGATGACGACGACTATGCCCAGGAAATGGTCGAGGCCGCACGACGTGGCATCAAAATTCATCCCATCGCGTCCAGTGGGCTTGACGCACAGGGTGAGTATGTCTTCCGGCAAATCGCGCAGTATACGATGGGCAATTTCATCTTCCTGACTTACGAAGGTGGTCAACCCGGCAGACCCGGTGACGAACGTCCAGACCTGGAAGCGGGTGGTGAGAATTTCACTGTCGAATCATTAGATGATCTGGTGCTGCGGCTCATCGTGACCGAAATTGCCGCTTGGCGTGCGGAATAATCTTTCATATCCCGGAACAATGACAGGGCAGTCCACCGATTGCCCTGTTTTGATTCATCAGACGTTCGACACATCTCATTGTGAAATATGGCACATATTTTGCGATTTTCTCTGCACAATGGTCATAACCTGCGTTATGCTGTGTTATGGTATGGATGCGTGTGAATACACAAGGAATATAAAAGCTATGACGCTGCGTGTTCGGTCACTGGTCGCTGGACTATTCATTCTGCTGGTTGTGTCGGCCTGTAGCGCCGCCGGACGCGATGCGACCCGAACGGTTGTCGCCGCGACGGGCATCGGCTTGAACCGCGAGCGTTTCGAGGTGACAGTTACTGGCGATATTGATGAAGACCGGGTGACGCCGGGTTTCGCCACGTACTGGTTCATGCAGGATTCCGATGCCTATCAACTGCTGCTGCAAGATGGTGACAGCGATTATCGTGTTGCATTTCTCATTCCACGCGGGGTACAAGCGGGCGAACATCCGATTGTGGCCACGGTTCTGCGTCCGCAAGATCTCGTGGGTATTAATGTCGCTGTTGTCGGAGCGGCGCGTACCGCCCCCTTTACCGTCAATGTAGCGGGCACGCTCACGCTCGATGCAGAAATCGGTCAGACTCCGATCAGCGGCAGCTTCACCTTCACTGCCGAAAATGTCGATGCACAGCGCATCACTGTCACCGGCACTTTCACCGATGTCATCCGAACCGATTAAGGCTTGGACTTCCGACCCATTTCCGGCTATGCTAAAGAAGATTATTCAGCATATATCCTATAGGGATGGGCTAATGAAACGGTATATCAGCATCATGGGTATGGTGATTGGTCTGGGGCTGGCATTAACGGGTTGCGGTGGTGGTGAACCCCCTGTTCCAGAAGCCAATACATCAGGCGGCGATGGGACACCTGTTGTCCGAATTCCAGAAGATGTGCAGTCGCTCGAACAGGGGGCATTCTTTTTAGATGTGAGTGGTGGCGCATCGTTTTCGACCTCTCTGGCGACGTATACCTATCAACCGCTGGCGGATGGGGTGTATGAATTGGCGCTGACAGACGCGACATCGGGTTATTCAGTTGTGCTGCATCTGTATGGTGTGCCAGAAAGTGGCGATTATTCCCTGCAAGCCTATGAAACACAGGTCAGCCCGGAAGCGCCGTTTGCTGTGGGCTTATTCTCGCTCACATCCCCGCAATCAGGTGACCGTTTCTCGGTTGGTGTGAGTGGGACGATCAATTTTGTCGTCCTGGAAAACACCATCACCGCCAGTTTTAACTTCACCGCAAATAATGACAGCGGCGGCAGCGCGACAGTGCGCGGTGGCTTCCGTGAATTGCCAATTCCCTGATGATTTGACGACACCCCACAAGATCGAGTCCTGCTGCACAAATCGTAGCGGGACTTTTGTTTTCCGGGAACAAAATCTTCGGCTTTATCGTCATATAAACAGGTTCGCTAATTGAGATGGAGAAACATCAACTATGCAACGCTGGAATATGCTGGGCATGATACTGCTCATGCTGATTGGGACGCTGTTTGGCAGTCTGACTGTGCGCGCACAGGATGAACCCGGCCCGACTGCCCTACCCCTCGTCATTGAAACGGTCAATGTCGAAATTCGCTTGACTGACCCGCCACAGGTCAGCCTATATGTCATCGGTTATCAGCAAGACCTGTGTGAATTCCCGGTGATGGTCGCGCAGGAACGCACAGGCACACATATCACTGTGACCATCTATCGCGATGTGCCGCCCAATGTACGCTGCATCGGTGGAGAACGCCCTTACGAAGGCACAATCACATTGGAAGGCGACTTTGAAGCAGGCATCACCTACACAGTCGCTGTGAATAATCAAGCGGTGCGCTTTGATCCCGGCAGCGGCGTTATCCCCGAAGATACGACAGTCAATAACTACTACCGCGCCGAAACTGTCATCGAATCAGTGACGGTTGAAGTCCTGCCGACAGACCCGACGCGACTCGCCCTGCATGTCACTGGGTATCATCCCGATGGCTGCGACTTCCCTGCGTGGATACGACAAGCGCGCGACGGCAACCTCATCACGATAGACATCTACCTTGAAATTCCAATTGTGGTCGATTGTTCTGCCACATATGTGCCCTATGAAGAGACCATCATTCTCACACAGCCATTGTCGCCAGGCAGTTATGTCGTTCAAGTCAATGACTATCTGCTCGGTTTGGAGATTCAGACCGATTCCACAATCGAAGTCATGGAAGTCGTGCGGTTTAATGTAGATGTAACCGACGTGCAAGCACTGATCATGGAGTCGTTCCCGATGCAATTGTCACTACAGGTGAGTGGTCAGCGCACAACAGGCTGTGATGTCCCTGTTTATGTTCGCCAGCATATCAGCGCGACGACCATTGAAATCGAGATTTTCAGCGTGATGTCACCCGCGATGGCTTGCCCGCGTATCATTCTGCCGTATGAAGAGACGATACGCATTGACGGCGCATTCACGGGTGGACGCTTTACTGTGCAGGTGAACGACCATATCAGTCGCGTGGATTTTGGCAGTCCGCCGCCCGTCGTCACACCCCTGCCGCCACCACCCACGCCCGACGGCACATTCCGCGCCTATGCACAAATCGAGAGTGTCATCGTGGGCCGGCATCCAACCTTTGCGCCCTATCCTGCGGCACTGTTCATCACGGTGTCCGGGTATCATGGCGATGGTTGTTCGTTCCCGACAATCGTTGAGCAGCGTATGGTCGGTAACACGGTATTTGTCGAAATTTTCCGCGAGATGCCGATTGGAATTGCATGTCCGGCGGTCATCACCCCCTTCACATTGCAAATCGACCTGCAAGGCACATTCAACGCCGGACGCTATCGCATAGATGTCAACGGCCTTGTTGTGGAAGTCGATGTCTAAGGTTATTGGTTGCAAAGGGGTGTCTCTGCCGGGTACGCCCCATTTCAGGATTTATAGTGTATAGAGAAAAGGAACAATCGAATGCGAAAACTGTCACTCTTTGCTCTGATACTTGTGCTGCTAATGGGTGCATCATTGGTCACAGCACAGGACGAACAACCCGCCACCGAACGCGGCCCCGGCGTCAGTATCACGGCCTATAATCAAGGCACGGCGTTGGTGCAAGACCGTCGCGTTATCACATTGAATGCCGGCATGAACACCATCGACTTTACCGATGTCGCCGCACTCATTGACCCCACATCCGTCAGCTTCACGTCGCTGACTGACCCCGATGGCACAGTCGTGCTGGAACAGAATTACATTTTCGACCTGGTTAACAGCAGCGGCTTGCTGTCCCGTTATCTGGACGAAACCCTCGAAATCACCACCGAAGACGGCACGCTGTTCACCGGACAGTTGCTCAGTGGACGCAATAGTGAAATCATCCTGCGTGAACCGGGTGGACAGGTGGTTGTCATCAGTTTGTTAGACGCGCGCAACATCCGCTTTCCCGAACTGCCCGAAGGTCTGATTACGCGCCCGACTCTGCGCTGGGAAATTTTTGCCGAGACCGCTGGCGAACACCTCATCGAACTGACCTATCT
>CAZTLI010000204.1:0-9198 GCA_964614375.1 uncultured Anaerolineaceae bacterium | reverse complement strand
AGACGGCGGCATCACCATGTGGGTGATACTTACCGAGCACTTCACCCACAATACGCGCACTTTTCTTGTGACTCGTATCTGACCGGATGCCCATGTCGTGCATGGCATACAAAATACGACGATGCACAGGTTTAAGACCATCCCGCGCGTCGGGTAATGCGCGCGCGACGATAACACTCATGGCATAGTCAAGATAGGCATCGCGCATTTCTTGTTCAATTTGGACTTGATGTACAGCACCGATGTTCATCGAAATTTCCCCGTGTAGAAGACATACCATCCTAAGGCTTGCGTTCCATTCTAGGGCTTGATTATAACCCTGTCAAACATGGAACACCAGTTCTATTATACCACAAAATGCAAACCCTACTTCTGTCCTACGCTTAAAGGTTTCATATAGAAATGGCATAGACGATTGTGGTAGTATGCAGGTCATGACAATACGAAAATCAACCCAACTCCTCCCTTTACTCCTTATCTTTCTATTTATCATTGTGTCCTGTGCGCCACAGGAGCCTGTGATTATCTATGTGACTCCAACAACGGACGCCACTTCAAGTTCAGTAAGTACAATACCCAGCCCAACATCCGTTGATTCGTCTGGTGTGGCGGAGACTACGGCGCTGCCCACATTCACGCCACTCACACAACTATCGCCGCAGCCCGGTTCGACCATTATCGGCCCGGTGATTGGCCCCAACTATACGCTCGAACCAACCGAAACACCGCGAGCCACGAATACGCCACCGCCGTCGCCGACACCCGTCATTTCGGATACGCCGGCTGCGCCAACCAGCACACCACCGCCACCGGGTACGCCAGTTCCCGGTTTAGATGGCTCACAAATTGGCATCCAAATTCATACTGACCTTGGTGTGCCAGAATGGGCAGATACACTCTCGCGGGTGCGTCATCTTGGGGTAGGTTGGGTTAAGGTACAAGCCAATTGGGAATGGCTGCAACCCAATGGCCCCAACGAATTTGGACAGAATTTCGGTCTGTTCCAGCTGCATGTAGAGGCCGCACACAACGCGGGCTTCAATGTCATGATTAGCATCGCCAAAGCCCCGCCCTGGGCACGGTCAAACCAGAATGAAGATGGCCCACCAGATGACATCGGGCAGTGGGTGAATTTTATCAACTTCCTGCTGGAAAAAGTCGGCGACGAAATTGCTGCAATTGAAATTTGGAACGAGCCGAATCTGATACGCGAATGGACAGGCAATTATCCCATGACAGGCGCGGGCTATATGCAGATATTCCGCCCCGCGTATGATGCGATTCGTGCCTTTTCACCGAATATCATCATTGTGACCGCTGGACTTGCGCCTACAGGTGATTTAGGGTTCGCTGTCAATGACCGCACCTTTTTGCAGCAGATGTACGACGCGGGTTTAGGAAACTATCGTGATATTGCCATTGGCGTTCATCCTTATAGTTGGGGGAACGCGCCAGATGCTGTGTGCTGTGCCCCTGGTCCTGAACGCGGCTGGGATGACCAACCACAGTTCTTTTTTGCCGACACCATACAAGATTATCGCGACATTATGGTCAACAATGGGCATGGTGATATTCAGTTGTGGGTGACTGAGTTTGGCTGGGCTACGTGGGAGGGCTTTCCAACCCCCAGGCCGCCAGGCCAAGACTGGATGGATTATAATTCGGTCTGGGATCAGGCCAATTACACGATACGGGCTTTAGAGATTGGTCAAGAACTGGGTTATATTGGTCCGATGTTCCTGTGGAATCTGAATTTTGCCCAACCCTTCACGATTGACCAGAGTCAGGAAGTTGCAGCCTACAGTATGATCGTGCCGTACAATCCACCAGAACGCCCTTTGTACAACATGCTCTACGATGCGATAGGGCGCGGTGCTGCACTTAGGGGTAATTAGTCAAAAATGAACAAGCGCCCAGCTCGCATTTGGGTAGGCTTGCTCATTCTGCTGGTAGCGGTGTTTGCCCGCTTATGGGCGATGGGCGATGTACCGCCCGGATTGCAGCATGATGAAATTTTCAAAGCGGAAGATGCTCAACGTCTGGTAGAGACGGGGGACTTCCGCTTTTTCTATCCCAGCAATCAGGGTCACGAAGGGGGTTATGTCTGGTTGATTGGTGTGGCATATATGCTGTTTGGCACATCATCCCTGACCATCAAATTTCCCGCTTTTGCGTGTGGCCTGTTGACTGTCGCGTTGTTGTATCGAGTGCTGATAGAAATCTATAATTTTCGAGTGGCAGTTCTTGCCGCAAGTCTGGCCGCGGTCTCGTTTTTTATGGTGTTTACGAGTCGAGTCGGCTTACGCGCCGTGTCGCTGCCACTGGTGACGCTGCTGGTTATCTGGGGATTGCATCGGCTTTGCTATTATCGAAGACGAGATGAAAGTCGTAGATGGGGTACTGCGCTCCTGACAGGTTTGGCGCTCGGACTGGCGATCTATACCTACACCGCTGCCTTCGCGTTATACGTGGCTTTTGGGACGTTTCTACTGACAATGGCGATATTTGACCGCGCAGCGCTAAAACAGCGCGGTTTAGCGCTTCTGGTGGTGACGATTGTTGGTGGGTTGCTGACAGTGCCGATGATTGATGTGCGTCTGAATGACCCGCAAGGCCAGAATCGCGTGAGCAGCATCACACTGCCTCTGGAAGAATTTCAACAGGGTAATCCCCAACTACTGATTGACAATGCGGTGGCATTAATCGCGATGCCTGCCTTCACTGGTGACCCGGAATGGCGCTATAACGTTTCAGAACGCCCCTTATTCATTTTGCCTGTAGGTATGCTGGTGTATTTAGGATTTGCAATCGTGGTGCGGCAGACTGCACGCCATCCTATCAACATCCTGTGGATTACCTTAGCAATCGTTGGCTTAATACCCAGCCTGCTCACTGTCCTCGCGCCATCGTTTTTGCGGTCTATTGTTGTGCTGCCGGGAATGTTGCTATTTGCTGCTATCGCGATTGATAGTATCGGGCGCCGCTGGTTGGATCAACGTCTGCCACATTTTGCGATGGCTATAGGCATCAGTCTCATCGGCATCACAGCACTGGCGGATTGGAATGCGTATTTTTCGGTGTGGCCTCAAAATGCGGAGGTGCATCGTATTTATCTGAGTGGGATGAATTTGCTGGCTGATTATTTGCGCGAAGACGGATCACCTCTCGTATTTGTGTCTACGCCTGATCGTGAGCTTGACCCACTTGTCTACAAATATGTCAATCCGCCTGATGATACGCGGGTCATATTTTTTGATGGATTCGCTAATATCGTGCTCAGCCGTGACCCCGTGCTTCTGTTTGTGTCGCCCTTGTCGCCTATTTCCGAAGCCCACGCCGATTGGTTGACCGAAGCCAATGGTACAGCGCATATCGGGCAAATCACGCGCGATGATGGGGCAGTGGCGTTTAATGTGTATCGTCTGAGCGATTCCGGTACTATGTTGGATGCACGCCTTGAATCTGCTGCTGAGTGGGCAGTCTATCCGGCAGACAATATAGACGTTTCGATACCAATTGCTGAATGGGGACAACCGTTATCGTACCCGGTCAATTTTGGCAATACACTGTCGCTGCTCGGTGTCGAAGTGCCGCGTTTGGAAGTCTTTAATGCCAATGATGGTGTTAATCTTCAGCTATACATGCAGCCATTAACCGATAATGAAACGCGGCCTCTGAATGTGTTTGTGCATCTGGTGCGGGCACTGGATAGGCCGCCTGTAGCACAACGTGATTTGATGGGCGTGCCGCCACCATCATGGGATAGGCGAATTATCTTCATGCAGGATAATTTTGTGCCCTTCTGGAATCCGGTAGACGAAGGCGCATATGTGCTTGTAATGGGGATGTATAACATCGAGACGAATGAACGACTGCCTGTTTTAGATAGTGCTGGCAATTCTATTGCAGATCGCATTGTGCTGGCACGGATTCAGGTACAGCTTCGTCCGGGCGACTAGGTGATAGACATCAAAAAGCGCGAGGCTGGCGGCCCCGCGCTTATTCGGTGTTCACTTCGTCGCTAGTTTGACAGCATACTGTCTTCTTCAACCCCGTCTACGTCGTCGTAGTCTGCGCTATCCAGATCGAACGCGCCCTGTGCTTCTAATGTCACATTGGGGGCGGTGAGTTCACGATCCTGATAGGTGTGGAAGCCCGTTCCCGCCGGGATGAGCTTACCGATGATGACATTTTCCTTAAGGCCATACAGACGATCAACCTTACCTTCTATCGCCGCGCCAGCCAGGACCTTGATCGTGTGCTGGAAGCTAGAGGCTGATAGGAAACTGTCGGTACTGAGCGCGGCTTTTGTGATACCAAGCAGCATCGGAATACCCGCCGCAGGTTCACGGCTTTCTGCGAGCAGTTTTTCGTTGATGTCTAACAGCAGCAGTTGGTCAATCATCTCACCGGGCAGCAGTTCGCTGTCTCCACTGCGGGTCACTTGCACTTTGGAGAGCATCTTGCGGATGATAATCTCAAAGTGCTTGTCCGAGATATTCACACCCTGATTGCGATAGACCTTCTGAACCTCGTTCAGCAAATAACCTTGTGTAGCATCTGCGCCGAGCACCCGTAATATCCGGTGTGGATTCTTAGACCCTTCCGTCAGTTGCTGACCGGGATTGACAGTTGCGCCATCATAGGCATCGGGCATCAACCGCGCACTCGATGGGATTTCATATTCGATTTCCTGTCGGCGTTCATAGCGGACATAAATCGTATGCCCTTCGATGTGAACAGTGCCGTTCATACGGGCGATGATTTTGCCTTCGCCCTCGACTTCCTGGGCAATAACCGCGCCCTCTTTCACATCGGATTCATCGTCCACCAGAATATCCCACCCAACGGGGATTTCGTGTTGTTCGTTGAAGACCTGACTGTCTATGACTGTTGCGATACGCACGCCGTCACGTTTGGTTAGGCGCAGGATGCCGCCAATGTCGGTCATGACAGCCTCACCTTTGGGCTTCTTGCGACCTTCGAACAATTCCTCGACACGCGGTAGACCGCTGGTGATGTCGCCCGTGGCCTGAGCTGTACCACCAGTATGGAACGTCCGCAATGTAAGCTGTGTACCCGGCTCGCCAATCGACTGTGCGGCGATGATACCTACTGCTGAGCCGATGTTGACCATTTCTCCTGTGCCAAGGTCGCGCCCATAGCATAGGGCGCAAATGCCATGAATCAATGAACAGGTCATCGGGCTGCGGACGAAGATTTCTTTGATTTCACTGTTCTGAATGGCTTCTGCTATGTCTTCGCCGATGAGTTCATTCCGTGCGACAATGATGGCGCCCGTTGCTGGATTGTGTATATCATGAGAGGCACATCGTCCAATGATTCGCTCATACATCGTCTGTCCGGCGATGTCTACACTGCGATCAATCCGAATGCCTTTACCTGTACCGCAATCCCAACGATTCACAATCACATCTTGCGCCACATCAACCAGACGCCGTGTCAGATAACCCGCGTCGGCGGTACGCAGCGCGGTATCTGCCAGACCTTTACGCGCACCATGTGTTGAGATGAAATATTCCAATGCCGTTAGACCCTCACGGAAATGGCTGCGAATGGGCAGGTCGATGATGCGCCCGGATGGGTCAGCCATCAGACCACGCATACCCGCTAGCTGGGTGATCGGGCCAAAGCCGCCTTTGGTTGAGCCGGAAATCGCCATAATCGCAATCGGGCCATACGGATCAAGCGAATCGCGAATGAGGTCTTGCAGCGATTCCTTCGCCCGACTCCATTCCTCAATTGTAATCTGATAACGTTCTTCCTCAGTGATGAGACCGCGCCGGAAATCGCGTTCCGCCTGTTCGACAACGCTTTCAGCTTTCCCAAGAATATTCTGCCGCTCTTCGGGAATGGTCAAGTCGGCGATTGCAACCGTTGTGCCAGAAATTGTGGCATAGTGGAAACCCATGTTTTTGATGGCGTCCACAATTTCTGTGGTGCGGTCATTGCCAACCTTCTGATAGCAGCGGGCGACCAACTCTTGAAGGTTCTTCTTACCCAGCGTTTCTTGCACAAAACGGATTTCATCAGGTAGGATGCGGTTGAATATCGCCCGTCCTATGGTTGTGATTTCAGGCTCTTCCTGCGGCCCGCGTGTGTCGTAGACATTTCCGAGTAAAATCGGTGTGTGCAGGCTAACCAGCCCTAGCCGATAGAGATACTCTACCTCATCCATATCAACCACCGTGCGCCGTTCATGCAAATTGGTGATGGCAATGGTGTCTTCAAGGTCTTTCTGCCGCAGATATTTCTTGACCTCGTAGGCATTCGCCAGCATACAATCAATTTCGCCTTCAACCAGCGCCCGAATGGTGCGGTCAACCGCGGTTTCAACCACACGGGTACGTCCGTTTTCATCTTCCGCCATCGCATCAGTGAACAGGTGCATCCCTGCCAGGTGATTTTGCAGCGTGTAATAATAGCCATTTGACCGGAATGCGATACCCACTTTCAAATCATCGCGCATGGATACATCAGTCAGGCTGCGGAATTCTCCGGCCCGTTCGGTACGGGCGATGATTTCCACTGTGGGATCCATCGTCAAATAGTAAATTCCCAGCACCATGTCTTTCGATGGGCCAACGATGGGCTGACCATCAGCAGGTTTCAGCAGATTCTTGGTGCTGAGCATCAATTCACGCGCTTCTTGTACCGCTTTATCGCTTAGGGGCACATGCACCGCCATCTGGTCGCCGTCGAAGTCGGCGTTGAATGCCGAGCAGACCAGTGGGTGAATTTGAATGGCTTTACCTTCGACAAGTTGTGGCTCGAATGCCTGAATACCCAGACGATGCAGGGTAGGGGCACGATTGAGCAGAACAGGACGTTCTTTGATGACCTCTTCCAGCACTTCCCATACTTCGGGTTTTTCGCGCTCGATGATGCGTTTTGCACCCTTAACATTGCTGGCGTAGTTGTATTTCACCAGACGGCTGATGACGAAGGGACGATAGAGTTCGAGCGCCATCGTCTTGGGCAAACCGCATTCATGCAATTTCAGCTTGGGACCAATGACGATGACCGAGCGCCCCGAATAGTCCACCCGCTTTCCCAGCAGGTTGCGGCGGAAACGGCCTTTCTTGCCTTTCAGCATGTCGCTGAGCGATTTGAGTTCGCGGCGTCCGCGTCGGCTGAGTGCCTTACCCCGCTGACTGTTGTCAATCAAGCTGTCCACAGCTTCTTGCAACATGCGCTTTTCATTCCGAACGATGACATCGGGTGCGCCCAGTTCAAGCAAATGCTTGAGGCGGTTGTTGCGATTAATCACCCGACGATAGAGATCGTTCAAGTCACTGGTGGCGAAGCGGCCACCATCAAGCTGCACCATTGGGCGCAAGTCCGGTGGAATCACGGGCAGTACGGTTAGAATCATCCACTCAGGCCGATTGCCACTTTTTCGAAGGCTCTCGACGACGCGCAGGCGTTTGGTGGCTTTCTTTTTGCGCTGCTTCGATTTGGTGTTGCGGACTTCGTGCCACAATTCGATAGCCAGCTTATCGAGATTCAGGTATTTCAAGATTTCATAGAACGCTTCCGCGCCCATATCCGCCTTGAAGACCTGGTTATATTTGCTCTTGAGTTCACGATAGCGTGTTTCCGAAAGGAATTGCAACACATGCAGTTCACGCAGTTCGTTACGCGCTTTTTCGGCACTCTGGCGCAGATTAACCAGCCGTTGGTCAAGCTCACTGAGCTGCTCATCGAGCGTTGCGGATGTTTCGTTGGCAACGCCATCGGCCTCATTTGCGAGCTTATCCAGTTCGCCCTGTCGCAAATCCTCGATTTCGGTTTGTAAGTTGCTCAAATAGCTATTGACGACGCTTTGAATGCGTGTGATGTGCTCATTGGTAACCAGTTCACCTTTAGCAACCACAACAGTATCGGCACTGGCAAAATCAATATCAGAACCTGCTTCTTCACCGACGAGTGATTCGACACGACCTTGAACGGACTGTGCCTCTTGCATAATCTCGTCGCTCAGGCGTGCCAGTTCGTTATCGAAATGGGTATTTATATCGGTTTCGCGGCTTTCGAAGGTTTCCAGAACCTGGTTACGTTCACCGCGGATGGTGTCCATGTGTTCCTGAATATCGCCGCCAAGTTCGCGTTCACGCATTTCGAGTTCTTTGTCAATGCGGGACAGGGCTTTGTTCCGACCCTCTTCATCCACATGCGTGACGACGTACTGTGCAAAGTAGAGCACACGATCAAGATTGCGGCGGCTAACGTCCAGTAGTAAACCCAAGTAGCTGGGGACACGCCGCGTATACCAGACATGGGCAACAGGAGCAGCTAGCTCGATGTGCCCCATACGTTCACGGCGGACAGAAGACCGGGTGACCTCGACGCCGCATTTATCGCAGACAATACCGCGGTAGCGGATGTTCTTGTATTTGCCACAATAGCACTGCCAATCTTTTGTAGGGCCAAAGATAGCTTCACAGAACAAGCCATCTTTTTCAGGACGCAGACGGCGATAGTTAATCGTTTCCGGTTTGGTGACTTCACCATACGACCATGAGCGTATTTGCTCTGGCGACGCCAGACTAATGCGAAGTGCGCTGAACTCTTTCGCCTCCAAGGCGTTTCCTCCTGTGGGCTAGAACCAGCTTAGTGATAAGATGGTGGAATAATAGTTCCGGTCTGAAGATGGATAATCGGCGTCACAAGAACACCTGATTAGAATCAACAACACTCACCAATGCAAAAATGGTACAGAAGACCACTTTCTGTACTGAAACGAAGTTTGGTGAGCACTTACTATGAGCATAGATAACAAATTATATCCACCTAAACATCTTCTGTCAAGGAGGATGGGGAGGTTGTTGGTTTATAGTCCCATAATAATGGGAACTGCATAGCCTGTCAAGTTTAGCAACTGTTATGTCGAAGCGCTTAATGTTCCTGTTCTGGTTCGTTGGGCATGGATTGTGTGCGTCGCTTATCTTCAAAATCACGTAGATTAAGGCGGGTTTGATGTTCATCTGCCTGTACACCGCCCGGCGAACCACCCTGAAAATAATCACGCTGCCAGCCCAACTCGCGCGCGTCAGAAGTTGGTTTACGCAGGTCTCTTAGAAACTGGCTGCGACTATCTGACCATGAATGATATTGGGATTCGAGGGCGGCATCATCGCTTAAATTGCGGATTTCGGGTGCGAATTGTTCGAGTTC
>CAZTLI010000203.1:0-9239 GCA_964614375.1 uncultured Anaerolineaceae bacterium | reverse complement strand
CGTTGTCCGGTAACGTATTTCGGGTCAAGTTTTTCTCATTCATTTATAGTTTCTTCAGGCTTTGTGAGCCGACATAACAATTCTATTATAACTTGCATTGCAATTTGCGAAATAGCCTAATCATAAAAGTTGTAAGGATTTAGGTGGCTTAAGGGCTGATTTACGGTGTCAGTGTGATACAATCTCCATACGGCTTTGGTTGCTAGGGTTTTGCCTACGTTTTATAATGAAACAACAGTGTCATGCAAATGGGACTCAGTGTTTGCAGGATTTATTCACCAAAGATGTAGCAGTCTGACCGGTGCCGCGTCATTTGAAAGGAGGTCAAGCGCACGATTCGGCTTATAAAGCGAATGCGCTGATTAATTATGGGTGATTTAGGTGATGTTGCTGCCCGGATGCGTGCAGCCCGTGAAGCCAAAGCGAAGCAGGACGGCGAAGATAGGCCATTCGATCATGAGGAGTCATTCCGTTTGCGGGCGCGAATGTTGGGTGTGTTGATTCGAGACGCGCGCATCAATGCCCTGCGGGATATTGGCGATTGTGCCATTGCCTTGAATGTGACACCTGAAGACATTGAAGCATGGGAATTTGGGGATGGTGTGCCGAGTTTGCCCCAGCTTGAGGTGTTGGCGAACTTTCTGGATGTGCCGATAAGCCAGTTCTGGAGTCAATCGACACTCAGTGAAACCGAAGATCGGCGTATTGATGCCCAGGCCGAATATGTCAAACTTCGCACGCGGATGATTGGCGCACTCCTGCGGCAGGCGCGCGAAGATGCACACCTATCCCTTGAAGCGTTGAGTGAGGGGACGAATATCCCGGCTGATAAATTAACCAGTTACGAGCTTGGCGAAGTGCCCATCCCAATGCACGAATTGGCGGTACTGGCGAGCAAGGTGCGGCGCAATATGGATTACTTTCTGGAAACCAACAGTCATCTCGGCGAGTTATTGGCGCTGAAAGAAATGTGGAAGCATTTTACCGAACTGCCAGAGGAATTGCGGATTTTTGCCGCCAATCCACTCAATGTCGGCTATATTCGTATTGCCTTGATGTTTAGCCAAATGCCGACGGATAAACTGCGCGAAGTGGGCGAAAGTATGCTTGATATTACGATGTAGCAGACCCCTCTTGAAAGGAGTATGACACACGCACGGGCGCTGTGTCCGGTGAATGATGAGCGATCCACAAGAATTGCAAGAACAGGGTGTGAAGTTCTTTAAACAACATGATTATGAAGCAGCAGCGCGGTTATTTCAGCAGGCGCAAGATGCTTATGCGTCGGCTGATGATCGGGGTATGGCTGCCGAGATGCAGGTGAATATCGGTTTGATTCATCGTTCACTCGGCGAATCGCAGCAGGCGCTGGAACAAATGCAGGCTGCGTTGCAGGTTTTTCAGCAATTGGAAGACCCCAAACGCGCTGCCCAGACCTTAGGGAATATGGGTGGCGTATATATGTCTGTGGGTGACAAAGAGCAGGCCTATAATTGTTATCGTCAGGCTGCCGACACCTTCCAGGAATTGGGTGAAAAGAAGCTCTATGGTGAAACCCTCATCGCCATGGCTGACCTTCAGGTCAAAGATGGGAAATTGACCGCTGGCGCGGCCACCTATCAAGTGGGGCTGGAGCAACTCGACCAGTTATCAACACGTCAACGGGTGATCCGCGGACTATCCGGCATCATCAACCGCTTAACCGGGACTGGCAAATCAGAGTAAATCCTCTATAGTTGTGCCGTTTGTTTCGCTGCACACAGTCCAGTCGGTGACTCTTTGACTTCATCAACTACAAACGGCCTTTCTTCGACACGACAGCGTATCAGTTTGTGGATAGCACTGGTTATAGGCCTCGCAAGCGTCTATATGCTGACCTATAGCGGGCGCATAGAGAGTGGCGATGCCTTGCGCCGGGTGGATGCACTCAGCAGTCAATTGCGTTTTGGAGATAGGCTGCTGGATGAATCGCTACGTTTTGAACTGCCTGTGCAATTTTCTAACCACACTGATTATCCGCTCAATTCGTTTGAAGATGATGAAATCCTGCAAAATATACTGGCGGTCCCGCTGTATTTGCTGGCGGAGGCTGTGCCCGGTTTTGGACTCATTCACACTGTCTGGCTATTTAATGTATTTGTGACGGCGTTGGCTGGCGGTGTGCTGTTCTGGTATGCCCTTGTCTTACGCTATGACGCGCGTACCGCTGTTGTGGTCACTCTATTGTTTGGTCTGGGCACAATTGTTTGGGCATACAGTCAAACCTTCTTTTACGAACCCCTGGTCTTGTTATTCACCTTGCTGGCAGGGCTGTTGCTTGAATTGTGGCGACAGCGTGGCTATCGTCGTTTATGGTGGCTCGTTGGGGCGGTTGTTGCGCTTGGATTGGCGACGCTGAACAAAAACACGGCGATTTTTGCGCTGCCTGCTCTTTTTGTCATTGCGCTTCCCGATATTGCATCTGTTCGTACCAATCGCTGGTTCAGACGCTTGTTGGCGGCGGGATTGGCTTTTCTGGTGGTCTTTCCAATTGGCCTGGTGCTGATGGGTACGCCATTTGATTTGCTGATTCGAGGGGCGACAGGCGGCCTATTTCGGATCTTCTATCATGTGACGTTTACACAACTCGCAACCCATAGTTACCTGTTCAGTGTCGGCGGGAGTGTGTGGGGCACGTCGCCTGTCGTGCTGCTGGCAGTTCCCGGACTATGGCTGTTACTGAAGCAGGGACGCCAACGCTATATATGGGTGGTGCTGCTCGTGGTATTTGTATATGTCATCGCTTACCCTCTGGCGTCATTGCAGCACTGGTTTGGCGGATTGTCATGGCCTCCACGATTTCTCATTCCGGTCATACCGTTTTTGATGCTCGGTGCATTGCCAGTAGTCGCGCGATTGACGCAGAAACCACGTTCATGGCGATGGTGGATTCCTGCTGGTTTTTTACTGCTGTATGGCATCTGGATACAATTTAATGCGCTGGCACTCGATTGGTCGCAGTATCCGAAAGCCCTTCCGCCTGAATCTGGCGGTGTTGCCGATTGGATACCCGGTATCAATCAAATTCAATATCTACGCTGGATAATCTTACCCTCACTTTGGGATAGTCTGGGGCTGGATTTTGCATGGGTGCGCGCGGGAACAGGTTTATGGGCGATTTTATTTGGCCTGTTGGGTGTCATTTCGGCTGGCTTTTCGTTCTATCTGCTGCGGGTATCTGTTGCGAGCAAGCGTGTAATTCGGGTTGTGGTGCTCCTGCCCGTTATATTCTTGCTATGTATCGGCGCAGGATTACGGCTGATTTATGACACAGATGGCTTATATCGCGGGACAAATACGTCACTTCATGCGATGCTGCCTACTCTGCAAGCTGAGACGACCGCCGATGATGTCATTTTGCTAGCCGATGATACCTATGAAGGATTCATCTTCAATTATGCCAAACACATCGCCGGACGATTTATCACACTGCCGATACAACCCGGCGAACGCTTGAATCCAGACGATGAGCCAGACGTGATTTCGGATAATCCCGCCGATTTGCTCACGTATCAGTCTATCGCCGTCATCAATCATGTCGCGGGACATCGTGACCGGGTGTGGCTGCTGGCGCATAACAGCGCGTTTTTGGCATGGAGCGTCCGTCCGGTAGAGCGCTACTTAGCGACCTATTATTATCCTATCCGCGAAATTCAAACCGACCCACCTGACCCCGCCGTTCGTTTGATCGAATTTAGCACCGTTCCCGCGCCTGATCCGTATGCCTTCGCCAATCCAACCTATAATGTAGATTTATACTTTGGCGACCATATCGCGCTGGCGGGATATGAATTGCCTGTGGGCACATCATATCAGGCGGGCGATGTCTTGCCACTGTCGTTATATTGGCAGACGGATGCGCCATTGAGTGTCGATTATCGCGTTGCATGGTTTATAGCGGATGATGAAACCGGCACAGTATTGGCACAACAGTCGAATGATGCCCAACCGGGTTGGGGATTCGCGCCGACGACTGGCTGGTTGCCGGGGCAGGGTGTTTGGGATAATCGCGCGCTGCGTTTACCCGATGAAATGCCTTCCGCTACCTATCAAATGTGGATTGTGGTCTATTACCTTAATGATGCGGGTGAAATAGACCGTCTCCCGGTAATCGGGCAGTCTGTCCGCGAAGAGACGATTGGCGTGCTGCCGGCTCGAATCACAATCAACTAGCTATTCCCTTAATAAGCAATTCCTGGCTGTTCGGACAGATAAAATGTTCGTATACTAATTTTGCCTTTTATGCGGTTAACCCACTTGATGGTCTTAATTGGGATTAAGGCATAGTTATACAATGGAATCTGCAATTTTAATTAATACACTGCAAAACAGTCCGTTGGATGAACCATGACATCAGAATTCATCGCACGCACCTACGACCATAGTGACCATCGCAGTACCTTTCGCTTCATCTGGTCATACTTGAAACGTCACCCACTGATTTTGCTGGCGTTGATGATTGGTGCATTTAGCAATGCGGCTTTAGCCGCCGCGGTTCCCTATTTCCTCGGTCAAGGATTTGAGGCCGTTATTCGTGATCATGATCTTGATTTCGTCGCTTTAATGGCGCTGGCGGTCATTGGGTCACAAGCCCTGCGCGCGGTGTTGCAATTAATCCGTAACTTCTCAGCAGAGACGTATGGGCAGTTGATTGAACGCGATGTGCGGGATGAGCTGTATGCCAGTTTGCTCGGCAAAAGCATGGCCTATCACGATTTACAACCTGTTGGCGAGATCATGGCGCGTGTGACCAATGATGTGCGTCAAATTAACTTGATGATGAATCCCGGTGTGAATTTATTTATCGGGTCGGCGTTTTTCTTGCTGCTGCCGGTGATGAGCGCGCCATTGGTGCATCCTTTGCTCATCATTGTGCCGCTTGGATTTGTGATTTTGCATGTTATTGTGCAGTATCGCTTCGTGAGGACAGTGCATCCCATAGCCCAGGACGTGCGTGCGAGTTTCGGACGTATGAATGCGCGATTGGCGGAGGCGTTAGATGGGTTGCAGGTGGTCAAAGGGGCGGCGCAGGAAAAACAGGAAACTGAACGCTTTAACATACTCGCCGATGAAGTGCGTGACCACTTTGTCCATCAGGGTGAAGTGGAAGCCCGCTATTTATCCTTCTTGCTGCTGGGACTGGTGTTTGTTGCCGGGATGTTGCAATGTGTCTGGATGTTTAACGCGGGTATGATTGAAACCGGGGATATTGTGGCGTTTATGGGGATGATGTTTTTGTTTGGTTTCCCTGTATTTACCTCAGTCTATTCACTCTCAAATGTCGCGCTAGGCTATGCCAGTGCGGGGCGTATTTTGAATGTCATAACTGCCAGGACTGATCTTGACCAGAACGATGCTGGATATGATGCGGCAATAGAAGGCACGCTGGCATTTGAAGATGTGAGTTTCGGCTATAAACACGGCAATCCAGTGCTGCATGACATCACATTTACGATTAATCCGGGTCAAACTGTGGCAGTGGTCGGGCAAACAGGCGCTGGCAAGAGCACGTTGACCAAGCTCATCAATCGCATGTATGACACCGTTAGCGGACGTGTTCTGGTAGATGGGGTTGACGTGCGCGATTGGAAAATGGCATCGCTGCGGTCACAAATCAGCATTATCGAGCAGGACATTTTTCTCTTTAGTCGCACGATAGCCGAAAATATCGCATTTGGCGATCAATCCGCGACGCCGGAACAAATAGAAGATGCCGCACGGAAAGCGCAGGCCCACGATTTTATCATGGCGCTGCCAGAGGGTTATGAGACGGTTATTGGGCAGCGCGGTGTGACCTTAAGTGGCGGGCAGCGTCAGCGCTTGGCGATTGCCCGCGCATTCTTGACCAATCCCCCCATTTTGATTCTGGATGACAGTACCAGCGCGATTGACAGCGCCACCGAAGATGAGATTCAACGGGCGATTTGGGCAGCGGCAAAGGGACGCACAACTATTCTGATTACGCACCGCTTATCCCAGATTCGCTGGGCAGACCACATCATTGTGTTACGCAATGGACGTGTCGTGGCGCAGGGCAAACATAAAGACCTTTTACGCGATTCGGAATCGTATCGCCGTATCTTTGCCCGTTATGAAGGTGGCAAATCGAACCAACAAGTCGTTTCAACTAATCAGGTGTCTGGCAAATAATAGAAGGGTACTGCTGCTATGTTTCTTGGATTGGATGCTGATCGCTATGACCGCCAGTATACTGATACCTACCTCTTCAAACGCATCTATGACTATTTTTCCGTTTATAAACGTCGGTTAATCACCATTGTAGTGGCATTCTTTGTGCTCTCTGTGGTTTCGGCGCTGCGCCCGATTCTGATTGCAGATGGTGTTGATGCGCTAGAAACCGATAATCAGGGTATTATACCTGTCCTGCTGATCGCATTGCTGGTTTCGGCAGTGCTGGAATATGTGTCCAATTGGATACGCCGCCTGTTGATGAGCCGTATTATCGGACATACGGTGAGTGCAATGCGTAAAGATGCGTTTGCGGCTGCCGTTAATCGGGATATGGCATTTTACGATACGAATAAAACTGGCAAGGTAGTCAGTCGCATCACCAGCGATACACAGGAATTTGGCGATGTGGTCACCGTGGCGAGTGATGTCATCAGCCAGATGTTTTCTGTGGTATTCCTCGTGCTTGCTATGTTAGATCGCTCGGTGACGTTAACCGTTATCCTGCTGCTAACAATGCCAATGATTATTGTGGCATCGGTGATTTTTCGGCGTCTGGCGCGCTATGTGACACGGCAAGGGTCGCGGGCAATGGCGCTGGTGAATGATAATATCCAGGAAAGTGTCACCGGCATTGGGGTTGCTAAGAGCTTCCGTAAAGAAGCGATGATTTATGGCGAATTTAGCGATGTTAATCAACAGTCGTTTCGCATCAATATGCGGCGTGGTTTTGTGTTGTCGCTGGTGTTCCCGATATTGAACATTTTGTCTGGTTTTGCCATCGCAATTGTATTCTATGTTGGCGCACAACAGGTGGTCGCAGGTGTGATTGCGGTGGGTGCGTGGTATCTGTTTGTGCAGGGTGTTGACCGTTTCTGGTTTCCGTTTATCAATATCGCCGCATTTTGGAGTCAGTTCCAACAGGGTTTGAGCGCGACTGAACGGGTATTTGCGCTGATTGATGCGGAAAATACGGTGGTTCAGAATGATAATCAGACCGCCGGGGAAATGCGCGGCAAGATCGAATTTCGTGAAGTGGTGTTTAGTTATGTGGATGACCAACCAATTTTGCGGGATTTCAACCTCCATATTGCGCCGGGTGAAAGTGTGGCCTTTGTAGGGCATACCGGCGCGGGTAAAAGCACGATTGCCAAACTCGTTACCCGGTTTTATGAATTTCAAGCGGGTAACATTTTGATTGATGACCGGGATATTCGCGCTTTCGATACGCAGTCTTTTCGCGCACGTCTGGGCATCGTGCCGCAGCAGCCTTTTTTATTCAGCGGGACAATCCGTGACAACATCCGCTATAGTCGCCCAGACGCAACAGATGAAGAGACTGACGCCGTTGCCTATAGTGTTGGTGAAGGTGAGTGGCTAGAAACATTGCCCAATGGTCTCGACAGCGATGTGGGTGAACGTGGCGCACGACTGAGTATGGGACAGCGACAGTTGGTGAGTCTCCTGCGGGTGCTGCTGCAAAAACCGGCAATATTCATACTGGATGAGGCTACGGCGAGTATCGACCCGTTTACAGAAATGCAGATTCAAGAGGCACTCGACCTTATTCTATCCCAATCTACGTCGATTCTTATTGCCCATCGCCTGAGCACGGTGCGGAGCGCAGACCGCATCATTGTGCTGCGTGAGGGTGAAATCATTGAAGAGGGCGATCATGAGGCATTAATCGCCCTAAATGGACATTACGCGGAATTGTACAATACCTATTTTCGGCATCAGTCTTTGAGTTACGTCGAAAATGCCAAAGTGATGTTTTCGGATAAAGCAGTGGGCGATTAAGTCTAACAACATTAGAGCGATGGGGGCGCACGAAGCGCCCTTTTTTGTTGGCTGCATTCGTGCAATTATCTTAGTGCGTTATTTAACGGGGTGCGGGGATGCTACTCCCGGTCAAAATTGACGTACTGAGTATTGGTGAAAGTCCGCTTTCGCCCCTAACATTTGGGGGGGTAAGTCAGGATAGAAAACTGATAGAATAACAAACATGGAACAACTAAGAAGAATTCAAGCACAAATTCAAGAATTTTTTGTCACCTATATTTTGCCAGCTCTTGCGCGAATTGCCATCTGGCTAAACCCTATCCTATCACGACTGGCACTATGGCTGGAGCGTATGACGCTCTGGCTGCTGCGTCAATTAGGGTGGGTCGCACGGCGATTATGGGCCGGTTGGCAAAAGCTCAAGGCACTCAATCCGTTTACACCTATTCAATTGATATTGATTGTTTTTGTGGTGTTGGGGTTGGTTTATGCGTGGGCGACGCCCATATTTGAAGCATCGGACGAATTGTGGCATTTCGGCGTGGTGTATCATATCGCCGAAACAGGCGAACTGCCGGTGCAGGTGATTGATGGTGAAGAGACCCCCTGGCGACAGGAAGGCAGTCAACCACCCCTGTATTATCTGATTGCGTCAGCCATCAGCGCACCGTTCGATATGCGTGATTTTGATGCAGTACGGACGCCTAATCCTCATGCAGTTGCGGGCAATGCCGCATTCTATGGCAATAAGAATCTGCTTTTGCACGATACACCCTATCCGGTGCTTGAGGGGACGGCATTAGCAGTCTATGCCGTGCGGATGTTTAGCCTCGCGCTTGGCGCTGTAACGGTTTACTTTGTCTATCGGTGTGGGCAGCTTATTGCGCCCAATAGACCCGTTGTGGCGGTGCTGGCTGCTGGAATCACGGCCTTCAATCCGATGTTCCTGTTCATCGCGGCCTCGGTCAATAACGACAATCTGGTGACCGCGGTAAACAGCATCATCATTTATTTGCTGCTGGTGCTGCTGCGTCATGGCTTTGATACCCGTCGCAGCGTGGCAATGGGTGTGCTGGTTGGTCTGGCGTTGCTCAGCAAAGTCAGCGCGCTGGTGTTGATACCGGCATTACTTGGCGCAGGGTTGTGGATTTACTATCGTCGTCGCGATCAACGTGGTCTGATCATCTTTTCGGCTGCGCTGGTGATGGGCATCGTGATCGTGGCAGGCT
>CAZTLI010000202.1:0-9240 GCA_964614375.1 uncultured Anaerolineaceae bacterium | reverse complement strand
TAACCACAACAGATACCGCTAATGCCACACCCGGCGGGGTATGCCAGAAGCGCCCTTTGCGCCCGCGCCCTTTCAACTGCTCGTCTGCGATGACGGCTGCCCCTGCCTCTGCGCCCTTACGTATCCAGTCCGCCGCAACATCATTCGTACTGTCCAAACTGTCAAAATATCGAATTGGGCGCGGTGCTAATCGGTCATACAATGCTTCGGCTGTCCATGTCATAGTGTATCCTGTTGTAAAGACGGCTTGCATTATAACAGGCGCTATCGGCTATACGTAACCTGACTATGCCATTATAGACCGGGTATCCTTGTCATCGTCTATCCCTGCTTCTATAATCGTCACACTGTCAATCAAACGAATATTCAATGATTGTTTATGGAACATCTATGGACACCCTGGCGTATGGCCTATATCAAAGGTGAGAGAAAATCGGTTGAAGGTTGTGTGTTTTGTAAGAAAAACGACCCCGGCAGCGACGATGAAGAACACGTCATTGCGCGATCAGAATTTGTGTATGTCACGCTCAATCGCTATCCCTACAACAACGGACACCTCATGGTCGTGCCCTATGGGCATATTACAACTCAGGAAGACATGGATGCAGCTAGTCTGACGGACCTCATGGTCACGCTTAATCGCGCAATCGCTGTACTTCGAGATGCCTACAATCCGCACGCCTTTAATTTAGGCGCAAATATCGGCGAGGCAGCGGGCGCGGGTATCGCCGAACACTATCATTTTCATATCGTCCCGCGCTGGCCCGGTGATGCCAATTTCATGAGCACAGTTGGACAAGTGCGGGTCATACCCGACACACTCGATAATACCTATCGTGACCTTAAAGCAATCTGGAACGCGAAATTCACAGAAAAAGGATAAGAACACAATGGCAAGCAATGGAAAAAATGGGCGCGAAGCTGTCATTCTTGGGGCAGCGCGCACACCACAGGGCAAATTTCTGGGCGGACTATCGTCACTGACTGCGGCGGAACTTGGTAAAATCGCCTATGGTGCGGCAGTCGAACGCAGCGGCATCGACAAAAATGACATCAACGAGGTCATCGTCGGCAATGTCGTCAGTGCAGGTGTCGGACAAGCCCTTCCCCGCCAAATCAGCATCGGCGCAGGCATACCCGACCATGTAGGTGGTGTCGCAGTCAATAAGGTCTGCGGCAGTGGGCTTAAAAGTGTGATGCTGGCGAGCAGTGCCATTCGCGCGGATGACGGAGATGTCTATGTGGCGGGCGGCGTCGAGAGCATGAGTCAAGCGCCCTACCTCAACAAATCTATACGCATGGGCAACAAATACGGGCATGTCCAGATTGAGGATTCGCTGCAAAAAGACGGTCTATGGTGTGCGCTATGTGATTGGGGCATGGGCAATGCCGCCGAATTCATCGGACGTCAGCTCGAAGTCACGCGCGAAGAGATGGACGAATTCGCCGTTCGCAGCCATCAACTCGCGGCCAAAGCCACCGAAGCAGGCAAATTCAAAGCCGAGATTGTCCCGGTGGTGATCAATTCGCGCAAAGGCGACATCACGATTGACACCGACGAACCCATTCGTGCCGATACCACGCTGGATGCCCTCGCTAAATTGCGCCCTGCATTTGAGAGCGATGGTCAGGTCACTGCGGGTAATGCGCCGGGCATGAACGATGGCGCATCGGCTGTCGTCGTCGCAAGCCGAGAATACGCAGACAAAAAAGGCCATACCCCTATCGCCCGTATCGTCAGTTATGGTCAAGCCGCAGTCGAACCCGCGTGGATATTCTATGCGCCTGTCAAGGCCGTGCCTATCGCGCTCGAAAAAGCGGGCTGGACAGTTGATGAGGTTGACCTGTTTGAATTCAACGAAGCATTTGCTGCACAGGTGCTAGCCGATATGCGCGGACTCGAACGCGAAGGCCACGCGATTCCGCTGGAAAAAATTAACGTGCATGGCGGCGCGATTGCGCTCGGTCATCCACTGGGCAGCAGTGGTTCACGGGTGTTGATTACGCTGATTCACGCGCTACAAGATCGCGGATTGAAGCGCGGTATCGCGGCACTCTGTCTGGGCGGCGCTGAAGCTGTCGCGATGGCCGTCGAACTGGAAAATTAACAGATTCACAGAATACCGGGTCGTGTGCTTGTCTTTTAACCGCATCGCGCCATACAATTATGTTGAACGGGCGTTCTGTAGGAGACCATCATGCGGCTCGGTCATATTGAATTATTCGTTAGCAATCCACAGCATTCCAAAGACTTTTACCTCAAGACACTCGGCTTTGAATTAGTCACCGAACAAGGGGAAGATTTCATCTGGCTCAAATGTGGTCAGGTTGAGATTCTGCTGCGTCCCGGCGAACATAGTCCATCACCTGCAACGTATCAACAATCATCTACTGGCCTTGTCCTCTATACCGATAATCTACAACAAACCGCTGATAACTTATCCGCGCGTGGCCTGCAATTCAAAGGCACGGACGGTTCAGATGGATGCCTGACATTCACCGACCCGGATGGACACTGGTTTCAACTGGTGAATCCTAATCACGAATAAATCGCCGCTTACGCACATCCTGCCGTTGCCAAACGACTGACCTGACGGTATGCTAACCCGCGATTCGAGCCAGGATGTCGAGGGTTATGCGTTACCGATTACAACAATTCGATTGGGGTCTTATCGTAGCGGCACTGCTGCCCCTGATTGCGATTGTGCCCACATTTGGCGACGGTATTGTGAATGGTGCCGATGCCCAATTTCATACGCATCGCATCCATACCATGTCGGAATTACTCGGCAGCGGCAATTTGTGGCCTCGCTGGGTGACTTATTTTCATCTCGGCTATGGCTATCCCGTATTCAATTTCTACGCCGCCGGCGCGACCTATATCGGCGGTATCATAGAGATTCTCGGATTTTCGACAGTCACAGCTTATACGCTGGTCAATGCACTCGCATGGATGATTGGCAGTGTCGGCACCTATCGTCTGGCGCGTACATGCTTGCCCATTCCGGCAGCACTCCTGGCGGCGATGTTGTGGGTCTATGCACCATCGCGATTTTTTGAATTCTGGTGGCAGGGCAGCCTCGCACAGGCCGTCTCTGCGGCGTTTATTCCCTGGCTGTTGTATGGAATCATCAACACAGCCCGCAGACCCACATTGAGAACCGCGCTCGGCATCGCAATTCCATTCGCCGGAATCGCTTTATCGCATACCCCCATGACCTATATCACAGGCTTGTTCGCCGCACCCTTCACCATCTTGCTGCTTATCTGGCACTATCGGATAGACAGCAGCGCTGTCATAAAGCAAGCGCTGCATATTGGTAGCGGCGTACTGTTCGGCTTAGGATTATCCGCGATATTTTTGCTGCCGATGCTGGTTGAACTGCCATATATTCGCGCAGCCAGCGAAGCACCCGATACGGTTTCATATCTGACCAGTAATTTTCTTCGTCCAAATGACATATTTGTCTTTCCGCAGGCGATTGACCGCACTGACCTGCGCCTCGATATGCCACGCACACTGGGGCTGGTTGGCGGGATATTCAGCATCATCGGTAGTGTCGCGCTGATTCGTCATCGAAAATACGCGCTTGCACTATTACTTATCGGCGGGCTAGTTCTGGTCATCTTCATGACAACAGAATCGTCTTTGGACATCTGGCTGACGATTCCCTATTTCCGCCAGTTGCGTTTCCCGGAGCGATTTTTGCGTGTTGGTGCAGTGATTGTCGCGGTTCTTGGCGGCAGCGGCTTGCTTCTCATACCCCGGCGCTGGCAGATGACCGGCGCAGCGGTTGCGATGACGTTCGTCTTGATACAGGCGCTGCCTATTGTCCAACCGGGCACGGACTTTGTGAATTGGGATAACTTATCGCCGTCTGATGAAATCGAGATGGAAGTGACACAGCACAATTGGGGGACAACCGCTTACGATGAATTCGAGCCGATTTGGGGCGACATCGTGCCCTACGACCCGCCGCCGGATTACGGCGCTTATAGTGCTGACCCGTTCCGCATCCCGGTCAAAGAAACCGACACGATTAATCTGTTCCCGACATTGCAAGCCAATGAACCTGTAGGCAATCGCGTCACCATTACGCTGACTGAACCGCTGCCTGTGCGCTTCCGGCAGTATTATTTCCCCGGTTGGACAGCCACCGCCAATGGGGAACCTGTCGAAGTCTATCCCGATGACCAGTTCGGCCTGCTCACCATTGACCTGCCTGTAGGCGAACACACAGTTGAATTGACTTATAGGGGTACGCTTGTCCAGCACACAGCCACTATCATCACGGTGATAACCATCGCTGGTATGATCATTATTGCCTATCATTCATACCGAACATCCGACGAAATGCAGACCGAAGAAAGTCTAGCGCCACGCGCAGCGATTGCGTTCATCAGTGCCGTCATCGGGTTTGCAGTGATTAATACAGCCGTTTTACTGCCCGGCACAAACCTGTTTTTTCATGAATCGCCGCCTGATGCGCCCATTTACATGCAAACCTCGATCAATCAGTCATTTGGCGGCGTGATAGAATTACTCGGTTATACACTTCATACGACAGACGCCGCACCCGGTCAAGACATTGACATCACCCTCTATTGGCGCGCCGAAGCAGACAATATCGGTGAATATCGTCCGGTGGTTCAAATCGTGAATCAGTCGGTTACCGAAGCATGGGCGGTCAGTGAACCGCTCATACCCACCGCCGGACACACGACAACCTTCACAAGCAATCGCTTCGCATCCGATATTCATAGATTGCGGATATTTGAAGATGCACCGCCCTACATCGGGTACATCAGCATCCAACTGTTGGACGCGACAACTGGCGAACCACTGCGCCTCGATAGTGGCAGTGACCGCTTGCTGTTGGATGACACTATCCGCATACATGGGATTGGTACACCGGCACGACAAAGACTCGACTTTGGTCTCGGTCAGCAAATCGAACTATGGTGCAGCTCAATCCAACACGATGATACACAATTTACGATTCATTTGTACTGGCACGTCGTTGAACAACCCACTCAACCGCTGACTGTTCTCATACATGGGTTAGACGTCAATGGGGGCATTATCACACAAAATGATGGATTGCCCCTGAACGGTGATTATGCGTCAATTTTCTGGCTGTCCGGTCAAACACTGCACGATACACACACCCTACCCTACGACCCGGAAATTAGTGTTATTGGGGTTGGATTGTATGACACACAAACGACGGTGCGCCTGCCTGTATTTGAAGCGAGAACACCCGTATCCAATGATCGCATCCTGCTACCAGTGAATGAGAACCAATGCGAACCTTAACACCCATCAATCGTCGTGATCTGGTTTTCCTGCTTTTTCTGCTGGCGCTTGCGGCGATATTACGTATGGGCGATATTGATCTCGCCGAATTCTTTCATGACGAAGCGATGGTCTCGACACTTGCACAAGAAATTGCACAGGGTGAACGATTTCGTTTCACGGGTATCGTCTCGTCCGTCGGCATTCCGAACCCACCGACCAGTATCTATGTGATGGTCGTCCCATTTCTATTCACCAGTAACCCGGTTATCGCAACGGGTTATGTAGCGCTGCTTAACGTGACTGGCGTCGGGCTGTTCTGGTTTATCGCCCATCGCTATTTTGGGCGAACGACTGGCATCGTCGCCGCGTTACTATTTACAGTCAATCCCTGGGCTGTGTTATACAGTCGCAAAATCTGGGCGCAGGATTATGTACTGCCGTTTTTTCTACTGGCGTTAATCTTGGGACTTTATGGCTTTGCGGAATCGGGCGATAAAACACGCCGACGAACGCTCGCGCAACTCCTATTTCTTCCGCTCATGTTGTTTACCATGCAGATTCACTTCGCCGCGTGGACACTGCTGCCCCTCGTCATCGGACTCATGTGGATTGGGCGTAAACACATCACGCGGATTGTTCTGGCAACCACCCTCATACTATCTGCGCTGGTGATGCTGTCGTATGCGATTGGGTTAGCAAACGCACTGGAACAAAACCCAATGCTCATCAGCGATTTTGCGTCCCGTGCCAGCGGCGAAGAACGGATTGAAATCAATGCCAGCGCTGTATCTACAGTTGTCACACAATTTGCGTCAGGACTTGGCGTCGAAACATGGGTTGCACCACAAAATCCGGGCGAAGTGCTTCAGTCTGTAACTGCCCCTACCCTGTCAGGTATTGTTTTGGCAGCTTTGACAGTGGTGGGCGTCATCATCACAGTAGATGGCGTATTGACACTTGGCGTGTGGCCTGACCTCAGACGAAAGATTGGCCGGGTGATGCTTGCGTGGCTGCTGCTGCCGATTCTCATCTTCCTGCCGGGATGGACAATCTACTATCCGCATTATTTGATTCCGGCATTACCAGCGTTCGCCTTATTTGCTGGGGTTGGATTCGCAGCATTGTTGCGCCTCGTTCGCAAGCGTTATGTCATTGTCATAGGATTGTGGGTGGCATTGGTTCTCATCATTATCACACACATTCTGTGGTGGCGCGGGGTACTCCATACTGTCGCAACAACACCATTGCACTATCCCGCCTACACAACGCCACTGCGTTATCTCGTACCTGTCCGGGATGAACTCTCAAGGGATATAGATGTCATCATCATCAGTAATGGCATGGAATGGGCATTCGACCACGAAGCAGCACGCTGGCCTGTAATGCTTCGTGACACCGCGACGTGTATCCGCACGCTGCCCGGTGATGGTTATGCCGTTTTCCCCAATACACCCTTCGCCGTCTTGATTGCACCCGATGCACCGCCAAATCCGATTGACAACCTTTACGTGACCGATTCACCCGTCACCTACCCCACCCGCCCCGGTGATAACAGCTATACACTTTACCGTCATACCACCGTGCCTGACTGGAATCGCGCGACAATAATCCCAGGAATCACAACGCGGTTTGATAGTGGCGTGCAATTAATGGGTTATGCCCTGCAAAACCGCATACTCTATCTGGAATGGCTGCTGCCTGAACGCCAACCTGACCTCGATTATCAATATTATGGTCATCTATTGGATGCGGATGGCGAACGCCTGACGCAGCGCGATGTGCGTTTCTGGCCCGGTAGACACTGGTGTGCTGGTGACCGACTCATCACATGGACACCTATCGACACCCGTCCCGAAGCTGCAACATTGCGTGTCGGCCTGTATACATTGGATGCAGCCGGGCAGTTCATCAGCGCGAATGTGGTGGATGAACTTGGCAATCCCGCAGGTCAATGGGTAGACATTCCCCTGTCTAGCGCGCCTTAACAACAGAGACGGCCCTGTCAGCCGTCTCCATCGCGTGTTATTCGTCAGTTTCATCTTCCCCTACGGTTTCTGCCTCTGTCGCTTCGTCCGCCTCCGGGCGAGATTCTGGATATTCATAGACCAGCAGTGGATAGACTTGCTGCGGATATACATTGTCATTGATTTCCAGACGTGGCAGCATGGGGTCACTCGCATCATACCAGCCCACGACGATGAGGTAACTCGCGCCGGGAACGGGGTCGCCCGCATCGAAAACCAGGTCGTGCCGGGTGATAAAGCGGTCACCGGGATACCAGTAACGTGTCGGAATAGACGGAGCAGCATCGCCACCACCAATCCGCACAAAATCGGAGAAATCATAAATGGGAGCTACCAGTTCTGGCACACTCAGCACAATGTCGGAGACAGGGTAGTTAGCGACAGTGGGGTCGGGCGTGACTTCTGCCGTCGCTTCCGAAGTGGCTTCACTGGTGGGTAATGGCTCAATAATCCCTAAAACGGCTGTGGGGGTTGATAAGGGTGCTGTTGCGCCCAACAACCCTTCAATGTCGCCGTCCAAAACATGCACCAGCACACGATAGTCGCCCAGTAAACCACCCGCAGCTTGCCAGACAAGGCTGAGGGATTGCCCATCGTCACTCAACCGATAGGCGACGAGTGTGAAAATGCCGCCGAAGCGTGCATCTTGCACAAATGCGTAATTTGACGGCAGTGGCTGTGTACCGGGTTCGATAAATGCACCCATTTCCAGCATCACACTGTCAATTTCTTCACCGCCAACGACTGGCGCAATATACTCCCCTTCAGGACGATACCACCATCCAACCTGCATCCGCAGCACAAAGCGCCCTCTGGTATCCTGACTCAAGGGCACACTATAGGTATCGGCGTAGATGCGTCCCGGCTCCCATTGGGTCGTCCGCAGTGTGCCCCCGCCCGGATAACTATTTATTTGCCCGATGGCTTCGTCCATTTGATCGAATGCCGTCAGAAAGAGACTATAGTCCCGGTCAGACTGTTCATCGACACGCCAATATAACGTCACGGGCACATAATCACCGGGTATATACCGATCCGTATGCGTTTCATAAGCTAACAGCGTCACATCCCCAAACTGCACGTCCGGGTCAAGATCAATTACGGTATCAGGCAGTGTTTCGAGTGGAGTCGGTGGTTGATACTGTGGCGCAATCACGGTAATGGGAATAAGCAGCGCGATTATCGCGAAGAATTGAATACTGTAGTGGATAATCGACCCCGATGTTTGCTCCATGGCGGAGACATCGGGCACCGTCACCGAATAATCGAGTGGACGCAGTAGATAGGTCAACCACCACATGAGTTCAGAAACGCCCAGCGCCAACAGGGTGCTCGCAGCGGCAATCAATGGAAACAACAGCCGCCCCTGTGAGGCGAGTGTCTGTGTCGTCCAAATCATAACACCAATCACACCCAGTAGAACGATGCCACCAAGAAATAATATCTGCACCATCATCCGGCGTTCAGCAGCATATTCCCGCACCGTCCACTGCTGCAATAACGTGAACACAAGCGAAACCAACGCACCAAGCACGACCAAATCCATAAAAATATAGTAGAGCGGTGTCGCTTGAATATTGTACGCGCCAAACACACCCCAATAGCCGAAGCGAAACCCCTGGAATTCGCTAAAAATCAAGAGAGGGTTAAAGTCTTCAGGACGTGGGCCAGCGACCTGTGCCATCGTCGTTGTGCCCAACAATTCACCATACAATTGCAGATTGCGAACATACCACCAGCCTGCTAGCACGACGATGCCCATCACCAGCGCAGTCGAAAAGATGATGAGACCGCGTTGATCGCGACGACGATAGTAAATCCATGCCGCAGCGCCGAACAATACCGGTATCAACACCAGCGCGCTGATTTTGCTGAGTGCTGCCAATCCAACCAGCACACCCATTGCCACACTGCGAC
>CAZTLI010000201.1:2006-9244 GCA_964614375.1 uncultured Anaerolineaceae bacterium | reverse complement strand
CCCGTCCCATCATCCAGCCCAACGAAGTCCGCCCAATCTCGCGCATAATCATCGACATCATAGAATTCGCAATCGGTGGGGAAGTCGCCAATATCCACATCGAAGACGTGCCCACGATCGGAATTCCATTGAATAGACTGCGAAGGATCGCCGTTGTTGTCGATACGTCCCGGTTCAAAATCGCACGAATGGCGCGTTTCTGGCAGTTCGTCGGAGCAGAAGGGGAAGGCGATAAACCCTTCACGATTGAAATCATCCTGCGTATCGACCAGTTCGCCCGGATTACTCGGTGTTCCGTAAGGGCAGAGGCCATAAGCCCCATAGCCGCCCGCGCTGCCATAACGCCGTGCCGTTGGCGGGTTATTCACCACCTCGACATACGGATTACCGCCCGCAATCACATCGCCATGACGCCGCACCGGGTCACTCGCGCCCGCCGCACCATCGCTCAACAAGACCATGACCCACACGGTACCGGTACGGCGTGTGGTAATGGGGTCGAGCAGGGCGTTATTGGCTTCGCGGAGCGCCGCGCCGATGTTCGTACCACGACACGATGCCCACAGTTCATAACTATGACCGAAGTCCAACCCGCGCCCGGTGCCCGCAATGCCCGATTGGAAATTCCGCCAGCCCGCGTCATTATAAGGTGGGATCATAATATCGAGGATTGCTGGACGACCATCATCGGGCTGACCGGGATTCATCGTTGAATACAGGCTGAACAAGCTCGGCAGTGACGCATTCTGGAATGGGCACGCACCCGAGACAGGATAATCGTTGAGGTCAATCCGTATCATCTCGTCATAATTGACGACAGCCGAGTTGCCGAAATTATCGACACCGCGCGCATAATTGGTCCAACCTTCGGCCAGACCACCTGAACCACCCGCTGTATCTCCTGCTGTCCACTCATAAAAATTCGGTTCAGCGCGCACACCGATATAGGTCCGCAGGGTGGTGCGGGCGGTTTCAAAGTTATCAATCATGTGATTGAAACCGCGTGCTTGTGCCGGATCATCATAAGGATTGACGATAAAGGCAGCCCGGTCAAACGTCACAAATGCCACGCGGTCACCGCGCAGGAAGTCGATGCGCTCAAGGAAGAGTTCCGTCGCATCCCGCGCCTGGCGGAAGGGCTGGCAAATCAAATCTCCGAAGTCGCCATCGCCATCGGGGTCGTTACAGCACCCATAGAAGTCATAAGTGGGCACAAAACCGTCCCACGCACTACCACCTGTCCACGGTGTGCCGTTGGCAGCATCCACATACAAATCAAAACGCAGATAATCGGGCACACTAATCGCCAGAGAGAAAGGCCAGAAACGCACACGGCAAAATTCGCGCGGTTCAGCCTGTGCGCCATAACTGTCAATAAATCGCTGTGGCACAAAACTCCCATAGGCATAACTGGGATCAAACAGGGTATCGCCCGGTATCATTTGCCGATTGATAACACCTTGCGGCGTCCCTAACAGGTCACTCTGCCAGAAGGAAACGGCGTCGCCAATACCTTCGGCGGACATAATGTTTTGCCACGTCGGTGGGACATAGACTGTACCCAGACCGATTTCCGCCCATTCTTCATAGGTGGTTTCGTTCAACATGGATTCAGACACATCCATAATCACCACCACGTCCAGAACAGCGGTCTCGGAAATCGCAGACGCTTCTAATGTCAAGGTGCGCCAACCAAACAGGCGCAAGAATATCGTCGGCGATTCGACCTGCGCGACCACGCGCACCAATTTACGCTGGTCTGCGGTACACAGTTCGGGGTCATCCTGCTCATCCCGATTGCCATCACTATTGACATCTGGCACCGTCTGGCAGGTTTGCACCTCTACCCGGATAGGATCGAGATTATGGAATTGAATAAACTGTCGTGCCGCGAGACTGACTGTCGCCACATCACGGTCTTGCCGCATCTGCGTTGCCGCCGCAATAGACGCGCTGTCTACTGCCCGTCGCAGCGTGCTATAACGCACCAAGAGCACCGAAATATCTGTCACAATGCCGACAAAGGCCAGCAGCGCCACAAATCCCAATGCCATCAAGACAATGGCCTGACCGCGTTCGCCGGGTTTGCGTAGTTTAGCTACTATGGTTCTCATCAAAGTCCCTCTTCTCACTCGCGCTCAGTCCACAAAGTTAAAGATGATGCCCGGATCAACCGAAGGTACGGGATAGGCCGACCACGCTGAAATGGTGGTGCTTGCACCTAGCACATTCAGAACAGGCGAGAACAATGGGAATTCCAACAGTAAATCATGCCGCCAGAACATCTCAACCAACACCATACCAAAGCTCGGTGGCAGCAGGGAACGGGTTTCGCCTAATACAGGGTCACCGGCTGATGGGAAGGAAAAACCGGGCAGGTCAAGCAGATTTTCAACCCGCTCAATCGTCCATTCCGACCCCCAGCACAGCACACGATCATCATCCACAATGTGCTGGCCCGTCCAAACAAAACCGCGCTGGTATTCACGCCCGGTATCCGCAGGCCACACTTCATAATAGTAGTCTTCGCCACCCAGAGTAATGAAATCGCGCGCACCGTTCCAGATAAAGTCAAACGGGTCGCGCTCGATAATGCCCTCACTGGCTGAATCATCCGCGACAGTGGTGGGTGTCGCATCGCGTGCGACCGTACACTCATTGGCATTGGTCGGGTAACGCCCAACAACCGTCGTATTGAATCCCGCAGGTGGGATACGCGCAGGCGGCAAACCATAAGTGTTGAAGTTCAGCGTGCGTTGATACACGTCGTTATAACGCCGGGTACAGGCCTCTTCGCCCCCGCCAGAGCATGTCCCACCCGGCAGTACGTCGAGGTCATAATTCGCTGGATTGGCGTTGTTCACGGTTTGAATCGCAAAAACCGACACCACAATATCGTCAATTTCGGGTACACCAACGGGTGTCGAACGACTGACGCGATAGGGCAGCGGATCAAGCGATTGCAACATCTGGCATACGACGAGGTTATAAAACCCAAAATCGGTCTCAATGAATGTCGCGCACGCATTACGATAATTGAGCGATGTAGCCTCGATTGCCGCATCCGCCGTGACATTCGGATCCTGGATATACACAATCGAATCGGCGGGGCCATTGCCTTCTTGCCCCGGCGCCACCAGATCACGCACATTACTCGCCGCATTGTTCCAGAATAACGGGCTGTTATCACCCGTCAGCACCGGGCCACGGCTTGCGCCCGTGCGGGTGACTTCTTGCAGGGCGAGATAGTTATTGGCGAACCATCCGACTTCAACCAGACCCGCAATGAGCATGAACATAAGAGGTAAAACAAACGCAACTTCAACAAGACTTTGACCACGTTCTTGTTGACCATAGACAGCAGGTGTGCCGTCCAGAATCTCTATGATTTTTCGGATAACTTTCCGCATTGTGACCCCTTCATAAAGGCTTAAAGGTTTATGGGCTACACACAATTCCGGTAAATTGATAATACCATAATACCGCACCTCCACTGTTAGGAAATGATAGAGTTTTGTCAACAAGCGACAAGACAAAACCGGATGCACCCCGATACGTGGGATACATCCGGCAATAATGAAGATGCAAGGATATGATGGGTTGGATACGACCTATGCGGTTTCTACATCCGCGCCAACCCGCGCGCGGACAACATAACCGCGCCCATGTCGCGACAGGATAATGGTCGGGCGGTCTGGATTATCTTCCAATTTACGGCGTAGATTGCGAATGTGATTGCGTACCAGCGCCGTATCGCCCACACCGTTGGGATATTGCCACACATGGGCCAGTAAGTCGCGCGGGGTGTGCCATTTATCAGGAATCTGGCACAGATGATATAACAGATCGAATTCCACGCGGGTCAGGTTAATTGGGCGCGAGTTCAACAACACTTTGTTAAGGGTTGGCGCAAAACGAATCGTCGGTATTTCGCCCATTTCAAAGCCCTGTGACCGCCGCAGATGTGCCCGCACACGCGCCGCCAATTCACGCACTGCAAACGGCTTACGGATGTAGTCATCACCACCCGCGTTCAACGCCGCCACCGCATTGTTGGTATTGTCTTGTCCGGTCAGGAACATGATGGGCGTATCATGAAATTGTGGATAGGTCCGCAATTTACGGCACAATCCGATACCGTCGGTCAAACCGGGCAGAAAGACATCAATGATAAACAAATCGGGCGCTGCGCGGCTTAGCGCATTCAGAGCTTCGCTGGCTGTATGGGCGATTTCAACCAGATAGCCTTCTTTAGTCAGGAAACGAGACACCATTTCCAGAATTGAATCATCATCGTCAACTATTAGGATGGTCTGCATCTTCAACCCTATCGTTACAAACTATATCTAACAGTATAGCCCGATAGCGATTGAAAATGATGGCGACCTTATGAACTTTTTATGAATTTTGTGAAGAGAAACCCTCACGTCGAAATCATGTAGCCGATCCCGTGAATAGTACGGATGAAGCGACGCCCGCCTTTGGTCTCAATTTTCGCCCGCAAATTACGAATATGAGCGCGCACCAGATCGGGATCACCGGTATCCGGTGGATATTCCCATACCGATTGCAACAATTGGCCTAAAGACAGCGCCTGATTCGTGTTTTCCATCATAAACCGCAGCAAACGGTGTTCTGTGGCGGTCAATTGCACTTCGGTATCTTCCGTAATCGCGGTGTAGGTATCCGAATCCAACCGCAAACCCGAAATCTCAATCGCCGCATCGCCGGTTTTGTTTCGCATCCCACGTCGCAGGAGCGCGTGAACCCGTGCGCGCAATTCCGCGAGTTCAAATGGCTTCACAATGTAATCATCTGCACCCGCATCCAGGCCATCAACCACATCATCCGTGCTGCCCTTCGCGGTTAGAAACAGGATTGGCAGCGAGATAAAACGTTTATCGCGACGCAATCGCTCACAGACCGTCAACCCATCAATATTGGGCATAATAATGTCTAAAATAACCAGATCGGGTAAATCATTATTATCCAGATAATCCAGTGCTTCGCTGCCATCGCGCGCCAGCGATACACTGAACTCTTCGCGAATTAACACCCGTTCGAGTGTACCCAAAACCTGGGGATCATCATCTACCGCTAGAATATGTGTCATGGAATTTTCCTCCAGCTTAACCAATCACCAAAACATTGGCTAATAATTCTCCGGTTCATAGGCCTTCATCACCGGTAGTCGAATATAAAAGCGCGCGCCCTTGCCTTCGTCACTGTCTAAGCGAATTTGCCCCCCGGCACGTTCAACCACTTGCCGGCTGATGTGCAACCCTAAACCGGTGCCTTCACCCGGCGGTTTGGTCGTAAAAAATGGGTTAAATACATCTTGCTGAATGTGTCTGGGAATACCCGGCCCATTATCCCACACCACAATATCAATATAATCGCTTCCGGGAATATAGGCCACCTTAATGCCAACTTCGGCATTATCCTGCCCATTTAGCGCATCCTGTGCATTCCACAACAAGTTCATCCAGATGTCTTCCAATTGACCCCGAACGGTCTCGACAGGGGGTACGGTAACCTCGGGCAGTTCAACCGACAATCGAATCTTATGATGTTCAATATGCGAACCCAGGAACGATAGCACATCCCGAATCGTCGTCAGCACATCAATCGGTTCTGTCGAAGCGTCCACATCGTTGGGACGAATAATCGAAAGCAGGCGGCGTGCGACACTGCCTGCGCGCTTGCCTGCCTGCGAAATCGCGTGGAGTGATTTGTAGTTTGGGGAGTCTTCACCTTCATCCATCAACAGCAGTTCCGAATCGACTACGATAGTCGTCAATGGATTATTGAGTTGATGTGCAACCACCGCCGCCAACTCACCCATAGCCGACATCCGCGCCGTCTGCACCAGCCGCGCCTGTGCATCATGCAACTCCCGCAGGCTGCGCTCCAAATCATGCACCAATTCCGCATTTTCGAGCGCAGTCGCCGCCTGCCCGACAATTGCTAACGCCAGATTCATCTCCCGTTCATCAAAATCGCGGTAGTTCAACGTGTCGGCAGACAGCACCATCCCGCGCGTTCGGCCTCGTTGCACCAGGGGTAGTGCGAGAACGGCCCGCGCCCGCGTCGCGTTCAAAAGCGCGCGTGCCCCGCCCGAAATCATTTTGTTATTGCCCTGTTGATTGATAGCTGTCTGCACCTGTAATGCCTGCCGCAAATCCGGGTAATCTTCAATGACAAATACAGGTTGATCTTCATCCGTCCAAACACCATTCCCCAGACTCACATGGACTATCAAACTCTCGCCATTTTCCATCAACAACGACAACTCGCACCAATCGGCCTGTGACATCTCACGGATTTGGCGCACCAACCGGAAAATATTCGTCGGGCGCATGCGTTCCGGGTCAGACCAATCGAGAATGCTGACCAACGCTTCCAGTGCCAGATTACGCAAACTGTGTACGGTTTCTGTCGTCGGCAAATGACGCGGTTCAGCCAGATAATAGAGATGTGCCGCGCCCATGGGTTGATCTTTGCTGCCAATCGGCACAAACAACTTGGCAATAGCGCCTTTTTGCGCGAGATAGGCCATATTGCCAACGGTCTTCCGGTCAATCCAGATGGCGGTGTTATCGACCAGCGCCTCGCGCAATTCCCGGAAATTATTCAATACCAGACGCGGCCCCTGGGCGTAACGCCAGGCGGTACGTTGAAAACGCGCAAGGGACAATAAGGCTGTTTCATCCTCATTGTACTCATAAATCTCTGTCCAGTTCGCCAGCAAGACGCGCGCAATCTGTTCACAAATCGTCGGCAGGATTTTATCCATCGACAATGACCGATTCATCGCCTGGCTGGCTTCAACGATGGATTCGAGTTCGCGCGCCCGCTGCAAACTCTCTTCATGAATGCGCGCATTTTGAATCGCAATCGCCGAATACGAAGACAAATTCAACAGCACATCTTGATGATGCTCAGTGAAAACGTCGTATTTCTCTTTGTTGTTGACACCAAGCACCCCAATCGGCACGCCTTTGAGCAGAATCGGGACATAGAGCAGGGAGTTGACGAAATATTCGGTCTTTACCTTTTGTAAACCCTGCGCGCCCACAAGAATCGGCCTACCTGTGTGATAGACATCGCCTGCGAGTGTGTCCTCGGTCTTGATGCGGAAGTTACGCGCCGCTTCTAAATCAATACCCACACGCGCACGCAGATACAATTCACCGCCCTGCTCATCGGGCATCAGCAGCATCGCTTCTTCAGCATCG
>CAZTLI010000201.1:0-1996 GCA_964614375.1 uncultured Anaerolineaceae bacterium | reverse complement strand
TCGGTCACATGCCGCGCCACCTCGACCACCCGCTGGAGCACTTCGTTCAAATCCAGCACTTCTGTAAGTGTTTTACTGAGGGCAAAGAGCATTTTCATCTCTTCGACCTGCTGCGTCGCTTCCGCCATGTCGAACGATAAGGTGCTGTTTTCATCCAGATCATCCGCACCAACGGGACGCCGCAGCACTTGCGAAATAACCGCCTGCAAGGTATTGGCATCCAGTTGTGTCACCACCGGGAACGGCGCATTTTCTTCAGCAATACCATCTGGTGCAAGCAGCACCAAACGCTGCCCGGTTCGCATCGACGCCAATGTCGGCACGGTCGCCGCGCCTGAATCGCGATCTTTCATCGCCGAATCGATCAAGACCACATCCACCTGCTCGGTCTGCATCATGTTCACCGCATCCCGGTGGCTAAAAGCATGATGCAAAACAAAGCGCGGTAATGTGAGCGCGACTTTCACCTGTTCCGCAATATCATAATCGCCCGCAACCAGCAAGATATGTTGTTTATCCAGTTGATTGGTTATCATCTTTTGGCTTACTACTCAAACGCAAACGGCGTTCGGACAAATCATCTTCTAGGGAACGAGACGGTCTTCTTTCAACCTCCAGTGACGAGTCAACATCTTGCTGAACCGTTTCTTCCGCGGTTGATACCTGCTGCATGGCGGCGCTAATTTTGTCGCGAGTTTCTCGCAGGAAATCGCCGACACTCGTCCCACCAACTTGTGGCTGTTCAGATTCCTCAGCAGCTTGTTTGGCCTGATGTTTGGCATCTGCCACCGCCGCTTCCAGCATATTGACCTGCTCAATCAATTCTTGTGCCGCGTGCTGATGCACGGTCATATCGCTATTGGCGACATCAAGGCGCTGCTGCGCGACCTGCATTTTGGTGATTGCCATTCGCGCCGCTACATCATCACCCGCAGCAACCGCTTTATCGGCTTCGTCGTCCCACTTTTTGACTTCACTTGCCAACTGCTGCACTCTGGCGAGAAGTTTATCTTCATAGGCCTGGGCGTCTTTGACCTTGCGCCGCAGCGCCTTCACCTCGCGGTCGATATTTTTGCTCAATTGACCTGAATCATCAGCCTTCGCCATATCAGGCCGCGATTCGCCGCGCAAGGCATTGATATTTGCTTTTAGAAGTGTGTTTAGTTTCTGCAATAATTCGTTCATAGTATCATTTTACATTTTTCATACCAATTCGGGCAAATGATTTTCAATAGACATAACAATTCGCGCTGATTTGAATTGTCATTTATCACCCGTCACACTGCCCATCCCATGCCAGCGCATACACGGCCATGTTCGGTCCCCCGACTGATTGTGATGTCGGGGCGTCGGTGTTGAACCTCAAACACAGGCGCGGGTCATCCATGCTATCACCGGGAATCTGGTCGGGGAACGCCATCAAATAGCGCGCGCCGTTGTTTTCGAGCCATGCCCACAGCGCGTCCGCATCTTCCACAATCGGGATGACTTCAGGCGTCACCAGTCCTGCAATATCGAGCATCGGTCTCGGTGCAAAGTAGCCCACCGCCCCAATATCGTGGATAGCCAATGTTTCATCAACTGGAATGTGCTCGGCTATCCAGTACGCGCTGGCGACCATTTCCTCTTCAATAATCCGCACGTCTGTCCGGTAGGCCAGTAACCCATTAAACAGCAAAAACCAAACAAACGCCGCTGCCGCTGAGCCAGCGAGAGTCCGGGTGAGTACCCGCCCAATCATCGACTCTTTCGCCAGCACGACCAGCCCTGTCAAACCCGCAGCGCCTATCGCAATCACACCGGGCAGCGCCGGAATCATATAACGACCATGTTGATAATCCGCCGGCAGTCGTGCCGCATATAGCCCAATAAGCGTCACCGCCCACAGCAGCGGCAGACCATAAATCAGCAGGCGGTTGTGTTTGCGCCTTTGCCACAGCACATAGCCCACATACACCACACCGGGCAGCACCAAAAGTTGACCGCCCGCCAATAT
>CAZTLI010000200.1:0-9252 GCA_964614375.1 uncultured Anaerolineaceae bacterium | reverse complement strand
AATCTGGTCAAGCACCGTGTCCAAATCCAACGAACGGGTGAGCGCCGCCGTGCTATCGCGCAGGGCCTCGGCGAGGAGGCGCTGCTCGCGTTCGGCTTCCAGCGATTCTAAGGCCTGCACGCGCGCGCGCAAATACGCAACTTCATCTACTAGACTTTCGTTAGTCACATGGGTGTGGTTCATTAGACAATCTCAACCGATGATGCTCTCGTATTTTCAACGTACCACAATTTCGGATTATTTAGCATTAATGCCGCATGGAGAGTGGCATCAATTTTGGGGCGTCAATTCCACGATGAGACCTTCGCTCCAATCATAACGGGCATCCATCAATTGGCAGACAGCGGCGGCTAACGCGGGTTCGGCCTCCCTATCGACAACGCGCCCAGCGCCGCCAAAGGTCTGGTCGCCCACCCGAAAGCGAATTTGTGCATTGTGCTGGATGTTTTTCACCCAGTGCGATTGTTCGTGCATTTCCGAAACCAGATAGTAGCGCCCCTCATACGGCACATACCAGATTTCAATTTCGTGTTCGCGGCCTGTTTTCCAGCCCGTGGTCGTTAGATAGAGATACGCCGGTAAATGGTCGAATGTCATTGTCATATCCTTTGCATCCTGTGACGGCTAGGACTATCATAGAGCAAAAGCGCGCGGTTGAAATGGGACGATTGGACAGGCTGATGACGACATTTAAAGATGCCGAACAAAAACGACGTTCAAAATGGTGGGGGACTACCCGCCGTCATGTCACCGCCGAGATGCAGCAATCGCAGCAATTTTTTGGCGGCACGATGGATGACCTTGAAAATTTTTTGTGCGAAGTCGGGCAGTCGTGGGGGCAGCGGCGCAGCGGACGGATGTTTTACGTGCGAAATTACCTTGTCCCCTTTGCGATTTGTACGATTGGGGCATTCATCGCGGTCATCCTCTATGATTATGTGCGCCCTGCCGGGATGCGTATCTGGATTATTGGCGGGATTATGCTCATCGCGGTCGCTTATGTGCTGCTGGAGGCATTTTTCATCAAACGGCGCTGGTTTGTCATCTATCGTTCCAGAGTGACGATGGAATTGCAATTCTGGACGGGCACGCTGGCGGGTTTTCGTCAAGCCGGGGCGGAAGGCGGGCATATCTTCATCCGCGTGGATGAGACCAATGAACAACTGCGCGTGAGTTGTGAAGAACCGAGCAGCACCAGCGACGGCGAGCAATATTTCCGTGTGTTCCATACCCTGCCCGAACTCCGTCAGGGGGTGTTGGAAGCGTGGGTCAATAACAGCTTTGTCTACCGGCAGGAGCAGTATGTGTTTTATTAGATTTGGTCGCTTGCTGCTGGCTGCAACCTGAACCACAGAGACGCAGAGGGTACAGCGTATTAAGACGATACGCTGTGTCGGGACAATCATATCGGATTGTCCCGACCGGGCGCGATTTTCAAAGAGACGAGGCGCAGCGAATGTGGACACGCACGTCGCGTCCCTACTGCGCCCGGGTTGATGGGCAAAAATCTGTCTAAATTGGCTGTAGGATCGGGTGTCAACCCCCGACGGCGGTCTCGTCGGCGACACGCAGCGCGACAAAATCCAGCTTCAGCGTCACATTTTCATCCACGCCCGTCACGCTGGGCACATTGGGGATAGAGAGATTGAAGTCGGGATACTGAATCACCGTCTCAGCATGACCGACCAGCCGGTCGTCTGATTCGAGCGTGGCCTCGACCGTGAATGTGACCGATTGCGTCGTGCCTGTCACGGTCAAATCGCCTGTAATCTCAAAATTGATCGTGTCCCCCACTGTGATGGTGTCTGGCAGTCCGGTGATTGTCGCTGGCACAAAGGTGATGAATTCATAGGCGTCATTTTCCGATTGCAGGATAAAACGCCCAATCGCTGAATCGCGCTGGCGACGATCCGTCTCGAAGGTACGGGCGTTAATGCGGATTTCGCCCACCTGAGATTGGCCCGGATTGCCGAAATCGACGGCAATATCGCCCGCAACCTGATTGGTCGTGCCGACGACTGTCGTATCTTGCCCGAACAACACCTCATCAATATTGAATTCGGCCTGCGATTCAGCTTGCGAGATGCGGAAGACGATGGTGTCCCCGCCAGAGTCTGTATCGACATCCAACTGCTGGGCGCTATCTTGAATATCCTGACTGGGCGCGGCAAGTGGGCGGGTTGCATACAAAAATACGGCGCCACCGCCGACGATGACCACAACCACAATCCCAATCAGGATTTGTAATCGTCTTGACATGGACTGCTTGCTCCTTTGACTGGCGTGTCGCAGAGACAACACGCACGATACCCTTGAATACAAATCAGCAGTATAGGCGCTAAGTGTTCAAAAAGTATGTGAAAAATCTAACAAAAGTGTAAAATCGGTGGTCGCACACATGCGGCACAGAGGACGCAAAGGGTAAGGACGGCGCGTGGCACATCCTGTTCCCGCATTACGCATCACTGCTTTTATGTGCAGCCTGACACAAGGTGGGGTATCCACGCCAGACATGATCTGTCGCCGATAAGGTACACAATCACAACGGCTGAATGGGGCCGTCGGCGTCGATATTGTCCATCCAATCGGTGGTCTCGTCGGTGGGTTTACGTTTGCGCTTGCGTTTTTCGCCGAAGACCGTCATCCAATCGTTCTTAGACTTGCCCTGAAATAACCATACTCGCAAAATCGTGAACAAGAGCAGGCCAACGAACAGAATCAAAGGTTGTGCAATGGATTCCAATATGCGCGTCACCAACGGCGTTTCCAATTCATAGATGCGGCGGCTGACATAGCGCGAGGTATCATCGCCCGCGAGTTCGGCATAACGACGATAATAGGTCAATGCGGCTTCACTATCACCTTGTTCGTAAGCCACATCGCCCAATCCACGAACCGGAAAGCGATAATCGGGGTCAATCGCGAGAGAAGCCTCATAATCCTGTATTGCGAGTTCATACTCGCCCATATCGCGATAGGCATTGCCACGATTGTTGAGGGCGAGGGCGTTGTCCGGCTCATAGGTCAGCGCCTGCGTGTAATAGGCGAGCGCGGCCTCATAGTCATCACGATCACCAGACATATTGCCCAGCATGATATAGGCATCGACATAATCTGGCTGCACCTCAACCGCGCGCAGAAAATCGGCGAAGGCGCTGTCCGGGTCGTCCATTTCGTTGTGGACGCGGGCGCGATTGTAATAGGCGAGGGCATATGCCGGGTCGATTTCAATCGCACGGGTATAGTCGGCAATGGCATTTTCGTATTCGTTGAGCTGCATATAAGCCCACCCGCGATTGTTATACCCCAGCGCCGTTGGGTCAACATCAATCCCCTGCGAATAGTGCTCGATAGCCGCGCGATGGTTGTTCATAGCGCCCGCCATGTTCCCCAGCCCGATGTAACCGCCCGACCAATCCGGCGCAATGGCTACGGCAAGTTGATAGTCGGCAATCGCCAGTTCATGCTGCCCCAGCGCGCCGTATGCATTGCCGCGTGTGAGATAGACGCCGGCATCATCAGGAAACATCTGTATCAACTGTGTCGCGTCGGCAATGACCAGTTCATACGCGCCGCGCCGATTGTTGATGTCGATTCGGGCGCGATAGGCTTCGCCATCTGCTGGATTGAGCAGGATGACACAGGTATACATCGCCAGCGCATGGTCATCATCAACGGCATCGCGCGCCCATTGGATGTAATCAGAAGCCGACCCGGTTGAACAGTCTTGCGCGTGTGCTGGAACAGTGGGAATGAGTAGTACCGCAAAAACGCAAAGGAGCAGGATGTAGCGCATGAGAATTCCCCCCGATAACGCCGATAATCTCAGGGTATATCATAATTGGTGGTGGAGTCACCCCATTCTTTAGGGGTAATCAGCATTTCAGCAGGTCAGCAAAAGCAGGATAGTGCGTGACGTAATTGCTGTGCTGAAGGCTAACAACGGTTGTCATTCTTCCGAACCACTATTGAATAAGCCGCGCGCCAGCACTGCCGCGCCGACGACTAGCGGAGTCGCGACCAGCGCCCACAGCCTGCGCCGGGAGGGACGCTTCTGGGGTGGGGGTTGCGATTCGTCAGGCACAGCTTCAGCCACTGCGGGTGCTGCGCTGGTGTGTGGCGCTTCGGCTACAGCTGCCGCTTCACGCGCTTGATGGCGTTTTCGCATGAGGGCGTCAATGACAAAGGCGACGAGAATCAGTCCGATGACGATGGTCGGCAGGATTTGCACCGCCGTTTGCTGCGATTCCAATTCACGGACCCGTTCGAGCACGTCCGGCGCGGCACGATCACCCGCGACTTCGGCATAGCGTTGATAACTTTCGAGCGCATTTTCGGTCTGGTTGAGCGCGTAATAGGCATCGCCCCGTCGTCGCCATGCCTCCGCCACACCGGGATCAAAGTTGAGCGCGGCGTCAAAATATTCAATCGCTATGCCGTATTCTTCCAGCACATTATAGGTCACGCCCAGATTGGTATAGGCCCATGCAATCGGGTCGAGTTCCAATTCAATCGCCATTTCAAAGTCGGCAATGGCCTGATCGTTGTGTCCGATGTTCAGATGCACCAATCCACGATTGTTGTAAGCGAGGGCATAGGTCGGGTCGATTTCGATGGCGCGGTTGAAGTCGGCGATGGCTTGCCCGAACTGCTGCTGAAGATAATAGATGCGCCCGCGATTGTTATAAGCCGCGACATAATCCGGCTGCAAGTCCAACACCACAGTATAATCTTCAATCGCGAGGTCATATAAACCCAATACCTCGCGCGCCCGTCCCCGACTGTTATAGGCCAGGGGATGGTCAGGCCGCAGTTGAATCGCGCAGGTATATTCACGCTCGGCATCGCGCATTTCACCACTGCCATAGGCAATGCCACCGCGTTCGATATGCCGGATATAGGCATCCTCGCCCGTCAGACAGTCATTGCCCTGTGCATAGACGGGGATAGTCAGACCTGGCAGCATACACAATAGCAAAAAGAAGGATAGGTGTCGTATATAAACCATTGTTTGTGGGAGTCATCTCCTCGTAATCACGGCGGCCTGCTCCCTCATTGTACACCCAATCTCCAACACCTGATTCGCAACTCTTACATTGGCAAGCCGTGCGACTTCCACTATTATCGGAGAGTCTGACAGCGGGATGACATCACACAGGACAGGCACACATCCATGAGGCGAGTGACTATGAAATTCGGGGCGCTGCTGGTCGCCATCAGCATGATACTGCTGGGTGGCGCGCTGGTGTTGGGGCAAGGGCGCAATAGTGCGGTGCTGGCGTTGTCCCGCGTATGGAATGGTCACACACAAATTTTCATACTCGATGTCGATTCCGCACTGGCGCTGCCCATTACCCGCAATCGCACCGATCATTATGTGCCTACATGGTCGCCGGATGGGACACAAATCGCGTTCATTTACCTCGACAGTACCCGCAACACGACGCCCTCCATCACGCCCTACACTGTCGCTTTCATCACCCCTGATGGTCGTCAGCAGCGTGTGACGCAGGGACTACCGGAGATCAACATCACCCCGCTGTATTGGTCATCCAATGGCGCGACTGTTGCGCTCGAAACGGTGACATCGGAGCGCTACAATCTCGTCGTCATCCATGCGGCTGATCTGACATGGCGCGCCCTCGCACAAACGCCCCAGCCGAAACAGGACATCGTTTGGTCGCCTGATAACGACGCCATTGTGTACGGTATTTTTCCCACGAATGACCCGGCAGATAGTGAATTGTGGGTTGTGAATGTCCAAAGTGGCGAAACGCGCAATGTAAGCAATAACGACAAGCGGGTGGATGATATGCCCGCGTGGTCACCAGACAGCACACAGATTGCCTATCGCAGTCAGCGGGAACTCGGTTTTGAAATTTATGTCGCTGACCTCGCGCATGACACACAGCGCAATCTCAGCCAGAGTCCGACAATGGATATGATTCCGATGTGGCTGCCGGATGCGACAGGTATCGTCTATGGCGCGGGTGAGGATGTCAGTCAGGGTGAACTGCGGTGGGTGGATGTCGAAACAGGCGCATCGCACCTCATCGCAGAAGATGTCAATCTATTCACACCGCCCGTTTTGTCACCTGATGGGTCACGTTTGGTCTATATGGATACGGATGATATGATCCACATTGTCACCCGCAGCGGCGACCCTATTGTCAGTATGAACGGCGTCGGGCCGATGAACAATGTCCAATGGTCGCCGGATGGTCGCTATGTGGCGTTTGTGTCCGGGTCACGTCCCGGCGTGGCGGATGGCTTGCTGGCGTTGTATCTCATTGATGTGCATACAGGTCAGATCCATAATCTGGGGCCAACGTCTGGCATCATCTATTCATGGCAACCTTGACAGTCGCTCGTTGCTGGCTAAAAGTCGATGAACACGTAATCAGGCTGTATCCATGACGGCTTTTGGGGTCAAAATCAGCGCAATACTAATCGCCATCCTTGTGATTGTAGTGGTGTGGCGTTGGCGTTGGGCAGCACGCGGCAGAGCGCGATACTGGCCTTTGCGCGGTTAGGCACATCCTCGTCTTTTACACCGCACATCTATCTGCTTGATGTGGACACGGGCGTGACATTGCAAATCACGCGCAAAGTTTAGCCTATTTTTAACTCGCCCTTAAAACAGCGTCATTATCATAGGTGGGTTGACCATCAATTGATGCTGATAGGGACAGACATGCCGCAAATTGATTATTTCAAACACGTAAAAGACGCCGTGAGCTATAACGCAGGCGAGATTATCTTTAAAGTGGGCGACCCCGACGACCTGCTCTATGCCGTGCAAGAGGGCGAAGTCGATATTTATTTCAATGGCGCGGTGATTGAGACGGTGGTTGTGGGCGGGATTATGGGCGAAAAGTCCATCATCGACGACAGCCCACACACGACCACGGCCATTGCCAAAACCGATTGCAAAATTGTCAAAGTCGATGAACAGCGATTTCTATTTCTTGTGCAAGAAACGCCGACTTTCGCGACGCAGGTCATGCGCGTGATGGCGCGCCGTACCCGTGAGATGATGCTGCGGGCTATCGGGCAAATGCCAGTTAAAGAAGCGCCGACGGTTTAAGACCCGTTAAACGCACAGCAAAGTCCGCAGCCAGACGATGACGGTACACAACACCGCTATCATCTGGCTGCCGCAGTGCCACGTCCACTGAAGTGGACAATTTTTTGTCGTGCAAACCGCGCCATGTGCTGATTGTGTCAGCTTCAGGTGACGTGGTTTTCGGACAGCCGCATATTTTAACGTGTGGCGGAACATCGCAAATGCTACCGGCATATGTTTTACCCGAACGTGTCAGGTTTTCAGTGTGCTTGTTACGATGACTGCCGCTTCCGCATGAAGATGACACAGTGTTCGACGGGCTTGGGGTCGCTGAAGTGCATGATGCCGCCAAGCTGTCCATCTTCCGCTGGAATCAGCCTCATGCCCGCCTGTGTGAGGGTATGCAGGATCGTGTCTTCTTCATAGAGGAGGAATGTCCGCGACGTATTGTACAGGTCATCGTGAACGGTGATGATGCCCTCGCCATTTTTGAACATCAATTGCAGCACCCCATTCGGACGCAGTACCCGCACTAACTCTGGTAATACCCGCTTGAGCACAACCTCGCGGTCAATGTGCTGGATGACGGCGTTACACATCACGAAGTCGAAGTCGGCATCCGGGAAGGGTAAGGGTTGGCGCAGATTATGTACCTGTACCCGGTCACGGATTTCGGGATGCAGTTCGCGCGCGAGGGCGATATTCTCTTCGACAGCATCCACGCCGAGCATATCATAGCCATCTTGATAGAAAGTATAGACATCGCGCCCGCCCGCGCCACAACCCGCATCCAAGCCGCGTTTACCCGGTGCGAGGATTTTCAGGCGGTCGTGCAGGTTGGTATCGCCTTTCAACAGTGGATGGGACGATTTGACATAGACCGAATGCAGATGCTGATGCGATGCTTCCGAATAGCGTCGGGCATGGGTACGATAAAAGGTTTCAGAGTAGTCCGGCATGGGGTTGTTCCTTTTCATTTGCTTGCGATTTGGGCAGTGCGGCTTGCTGTAACCAGCGTTCAAAATCAGGCTGGGCGCAACCCTGTGTAAAGCGCCAGAATCGCTGCCGTCCATAGGCTTCATAGTCAAAATCCAGCGGCGACAATGCCCATTGCAGCATCGCCCACGCTGCGTCGCGCAAATCCGACATCACGCGCAGCAAACGCAGTCGCGCGAGTGTCGCTGGTGTCGCGCGTCCGGCATACGCGGTCAACAGCGCCTGTTCCTCGTCGGCAGTCAAATCGTGATAGGCGGCTAACATGCCCAAATCGAAATAGGCGTCACCGATTCCAGCATATTCCCAGTCAATCAGGACGATGCCATCGCCTGTATCAATCATATTGGCGGGGATGACATCGTTATGGCAAAAGACGGGTGCGCGCGGTTGGCCGACTGCCAGTTGAATCCATCGCGCGGTAGTGATGATCGCATCCAGATTGCGTGGATAGGGCGGCTGATAGGGTTGGCTGCGCGCCAGATGATGGGTCACCGCTTTAAAAACCGAATACTGCCCACGCACCCTGTCCAGTGGGATACTGTGACACTGTTTGAGAGTCTGTACAACCCGTGACAACATCTGTCGCGATTTGAGCGCGCCGGATTGCAGCACCTGCCCCCCGATAAAGCGGGTCACGAGAACACCCGGACGGTACAAAATGACCTGCGGCGCGATGCCTTTCTGATGTGCTTGTTGTGTATTATGGGCTTCGCTGGCGTGGTCAATATTGAGCGCGCGTGACCCCGCTCTGGCGATGGACACCACAAACAACTTGCCGTCCATATCAAGGCGATAGGTGGTGTTGGTGATACCGCCAGTGAGCGGCGTGATGTCAATGTCCGGCGATGGACGCTGTGACAACGCGGCGATGACCTGCTTCAGGACAGCACGAACGCACCTCCTATACTGAATGTAGACGCGATACAAAACCCTGTGTAGAGGGCATTTCGAGGTACTTTTATTAAAACCTAATCAAAAGCGCCTGTCAAATTCGGGGATATGGTGGGGGCCAGGTCACAGCGGCGTATGCGGGCGTTGTGCATAAATTCGCGGTAATTTATGACCCCCAATTGGTGCAAGCTGCCGAACGCCTTCCATGCACGTTATGGGGTGTTAATCGACCCGGTTTAACTTACCCCGAAACAGGCCGATTTGTCCGGTGTGTTCGCGCTTGTGCCCATAAAAGGTGT
>CAZTLI010000199.1:0-9270 GCA_964614375.1 uncultured Anaerolineaceae bacterium | reverse complement strand
GAAAAATTCTATCGTGCGACAACCATCAACGGGCAGAGTGGCAGCGGTCTGGGGCTGTCGATCTGTCAGGGGATTGTTGAGGCACATGGCGGCAAGATATGGGCAGAACGATGCCCGGAGGGTGGCTCATGTTTCATCATCAATCTCCCACTCAAGACAGAGAGGGTGTCATGAACAAACCGCGTGTACTCATCGTAGACGACGAACACCCGATTCGGCGTTTTTTACGAACCTCATTGCGCGCGCACGGCTATGACGTGCAGGAGGCCGCAACAGGTGAAGACGCCATTTTGCAGGCGGTCAACGCCCAGCCGGATTTGATTATCCTCGACCTTGGTCTACCGGATGTAAGCGGCATTGAGGTCACTAAACGTATCCGTGAATGGTCGAATACGCCGATTGTGATTTTATCGGTGCTGGATCAAGATACCGACAAGATAGAGGCGCTGGATGCGGGCGCGGATGATTACCTGACCAAACCCTTCAGCGTTGGCGAATTGATGGCGCGTTTGCGGGTGGCGATGCGACATGCCTATCAGCCCGATCCCGACCCGGTGTTCGAGGTCAACGGGCTGCGCGTTGATTTAGCGGTGCGGCGCGTCACGCGCGACGGTGAAGATATCCAACTAACGCCGACAGAGTATGATTTGCTGCGCGTGCTGGTGCAGTATGCGGGACGTGTCCTGACTCATCAGCAGTTGCTGAAAGAGGTGCGGGGGGCAGGGTATCAGACCGAGACGCATTTGTTACGTGTTCACATGAGCAATTTACGCCGTAAGCTAGAAAAAGACCCGACCAATCCGCAGTATATCACCACTGAACCCGGTGTCGGTTATCGCCTCGCCGCGCAGTCGTGATTGACACATTCTCAACAGATATGCGGTATTTTTTTGTCGGCATTTTGAGGCGTTGTTTGTGATTCCAGGTGATGTAGTCAGCGCTTTGTCGTTACGATGGATGGCAAAGCGTCCTTTTTGTGATGCTCACCATCTTGATGTTTTCTTGATACCCGTCTGCTATACCTTGACCCCTTCTTGATATGTCGTCTGCTACAGTGCGGGCACTATACACCTGTGCAGCGCCCACGCAGTATATGGGTGTTTTTGCATTTCAACATGGAGACCTCACCGATGAACATGCCCAATTTCAAACGCCTGCTGATTGGTCAGCCTTTCCCCACCAGCCATGAAGTCCATGAACGGCTCGACAAAGTGCGGGCGCTGGCGGTATTCGCATCCGACCCGATTAGCAGCAATGCCTATGCCACCGAAGCGATTATGGGCGTGTTGATTGTGCTCGGTAGTGGGGCGCTGAATCTCACGCTGCCGTTGGCGATGGGCGTAGCGGCGCTGGTGCTGATGGTCGTCTTCAGTTATATCCAGACGATTTTGCACTATCCCGATGGCGGCGGCGCGTATACTGTCGCTAAAGACAATCTGGGACGGTATCCCTCGCTGCTGGCGGGTGGCGCGCTGCTCACCGACTATGTTTTGACGGTATCGGTATCTGTGGCGGCGGGGGTGCGCGCGGTCACGTCGGCTGTGCCAGAGGCGTTTGACTATCGTGTGGTGATTGCGCTGGGCGCGATTGTGTTCATTACATGGGTCAATTTGCGCGGTGTACGCGAAAGTGGCACGATTTTCGCCTTTCCGACCTATGCTTTTGTCGGCGGTGTGTTGGTGACAATCGTCATCGGCCTCGTGCGTCATGCCGGGTTGTTTGGTGCGCCACCGCTGCCCGTGCTGGAAGAAGCCGTTCCCGCGACTGAATCGCTGGCGGGCTTTGCCTATATCTGGCTGCTGCTGCGTGCCTTCGCTGGGGGTTGTACGGCGCTGACCGGGATTGAAGCCATCAGCAACGGTGTGAAAGCCTTCAAACCGCCCGAATCCAAAAACGCCGCAATGACGATGGTGGCGATGGGCGCGATTGCGATGTCGCTGTTTGTGGGCATCACCTTCCTGTCTACGACAATGCACCTTGTGCCAGCGGAACATGGCGAGAGCATCTTATCGCAGATGACGCGCCAGACGACGGGCGGCGGCTTCCTTTATTATTGGGTACAGCTCTTCACGGCGTTGATTCTGTTTCTCGCCGCCAATACGGGTTATCAGGATTTCCCGCGTTTGAGTTCGTTTCTGGCGAAAGACGGTTTCCTGCCGCGCTGGATGCAAAATCGCGGTGACCGGTTGGTGTATAGTTCGGGCATTGTCGTGCTGGCGATTATTTCGTCGATTATCGTCGTCATTTTTCAGGCCAATGAAATCGCTATGCTGCCGTTGTACGCGCTTGGCGTGATGTTGAGCTTCACACTGTCGCAGGCGGGGATGTCGCGTTTGATGAGCAAAGTCGGCACGCTAAAACCGGGCGAGAAAATGCACACGGGCGTCACCGAAATTCACTATGAAAGTGGTTGGCGCTGGAAAAAGGCCGTCAACACCATCGGCTTCATCACAACCGGAATTGTGTTTATGATTTTGCTGGCGACCAAATTTGTCGATGGCGCATGGATAGTGGCACTGACGATACCCATGCTGTTCTATATGTTCCACAAGATTCATGAACACTATGAGCATGTAGCAGTAAGCCTGACAACAGAGGACTTCGATGAGGCCGATTTAGTGGACGTGGCGAATGTGGTGATTGTGCCGATTGCGGATGTGCATCGTGGGACGCTGCGTGCGCTGCAATATGCGCGTCGTATCGCCGATGATGTGCGGGCGGTCTGTGTGGCGACGACGCCCGCCATGCGCGAACGGGTTGAACGCCGCTGGGCACGCTTCCCCAAATTGACACAGGGCATCAACCTCGTCATGATTGACTATGATTTCCGTGACATTTTGACGCCCCTAACCGCATACATCGAGGAGGTGAATCGGAACGAGTTCACCGACCATCTCGTCACCGTCGTCATCCCGGAATTTGTATCGTCGTCTGTGCTGACGCAGGTGCTGCACAACCAGACAGCCAATTTGATGCGGCGACAGCTACGCGCACGACAGGACATCATCGTCATTGATGTGCCCTATTACATTTCACCCAATGGCACGCATCCGACTACAGGTGACATGGGTGAGGTGGATGCCCTGGCGGTCACAGACACAGAATTAGCTTGAGTTATCGACGCCAGATCAACTCAAGACATCAGAATTTGCATTCCAGGCGCAATATCTGATGCAGGTACTGCGAGTGTGAAGGGGCTAACTGTGTTCCATATCAGTCACAGATTCTGGAACATAGAATAAACAAGGGCGCGGGGATGAGTGCGCCCTTGTTGGTGATTTAAAATTCTTCACGCCGGAAGCGCCACACGGCGACCACGAAGAACAGGATGCTCCAGAGCACTGTTGTGATGATGGGCATGAAGCGGGTGATCGGTTCGCCCATGACAGCTTGCATAGCCAGTGAACTGACGATTCCTTCCTGTGGATTACCCAGCGTGCCGAAAATCAGCGACAGCGGCGTGATGTCAATCAGCGACGGGATGTTGCCACTCAGGTTGTCTTGAACGCTCGGCTGACCCGTTTCTATGAACGGCAGGACTGGAAACAGCATCTCAAAGCAGGTGAGAGTATCACGCCGTTGCTATTGGAACGAGGAATATCTCTCAAGATTGAACTACCATCACAACAACAAGAAGTAGCAAAGCGCGACAAGTTGCGTGAGGCTGCTCAATCTGCAATGGACAAAGCGGTTGAACACGCTGGCAATGTGCAGTTCACAGGTTTATCGACAATGCGCCGCAATTTTGAAGAACGTAAGGAACAGATGGAGGTCACAAAAGCATGAGTTTGAATAAAAATAAGATGGTACGGGAGATCAGATCGGGCGACACACGCGCCTGAAAAATCGAGATGTGCAGGCGATGCTTGAGGCTCTGGTAGAAGTTTGGATGGAAGAACTCATCAACAGCGGGCGAATTGAATTAGAAAATTTCATTGTCATAGAGGTGAAAACTCTGGATCGAGGAGAAAATCGCGGTGAGTTGAAAAGTAGGGGACAGACATATCTCGCGCCGCGAATCATTAGACGGTTGATTGTTAGACCAAGCAAGTTCCTGAAAGCTAAACTGAAAATATAAGCATTATGGAATATGACTTGACACGTCGATATCAACAATATATCATTGGATGATGATATGATGATATGTTGGGTGAAGCGAGAGTCATGTTACTAACATCTGAGAAGCAGGGTGTGAATCTCAAAGCCAAGTTATTTCGCGGTTTCGGAGACTCTTCACGCCTCACCATTATGACAGCACTTCTTGAGAATCCGCGAACAGTGGGAGAAATCGTCGAACAGACCAGATTATCGCAGTCCAACGTGTCCAACCACCTGAATTGTCTTAAAGATTGCGGGTTGGTAGTCAGCGAACAGTCCGGGCGCTTCATGATCTATCGTTTGAGCGATGACCGGGTTGCGGAACTGCTGGAAACCGCTGAGTCGTTGCTAGCGGATATTGCGCGCGGTATCTACGAATGCACCCGCTACAACCTACCCACTTCAGATGAGCAGGCATGAGTGTATCACGGGGAATATGAAAGATGTGTCTATTTTGCACCCGCAGTCCCCATGACCATCGCGCTCGGCACCCGTGCCCATGCCAAGCATGTTGAAAAGTGCAAAGCGGCAGAAGCGCACGGCGAATCAGTGCCGAAGTTCGTTAACGTGAGAGTTATCAAGACGGCGACAGCCGCAACTGTCACTGGATTGGTTGCAATAGCGGTTGTTTATCACGGCACCGTTGTGCCTCAATGGGGTGTCACTTGAGCGTAACTGTCATCTGACCCTAAGCAGTATTAGGAGTTCTCGATTTGGCATTCCCAGCCAATCCGTAAACTAACAAATGTTTCCCATCAAATGCAGAATGAAACGGTGAGGCACTTTTGCCGCCCCGAATCTTTAATTTTGCCTTTATTCATACCCACTTAGAGTAAGGATGTCATAAGATGAACACTCAGCAAATCGAAGTGCGCGTTGGCAACCTGGATTGCGAACACGACGCAGCCGCCATTGAGCGCGGTCTTGACCAGACCAAAGGGTTGGTCGCGTTGAAGGTCTACCCCAAAGCCGCAAAGGTCGCGCTGACCTACGACCCGGTACTGACCCAGCCCGAAGCCTTGAAAGAAAAACTGGAGACGCTTGGCTTCCCACCCCAGGTGGGACGTGAGATGCCGGAACAGCTGAAACCCTGGCGCAATCCCAAAGTTGTGACCTCAGTGCTATCAGGCATCCTGCTTGCGGTGGGCTGGCTACTGGGACAGGCCGGTGTGGCAGAAAGTGTTACATTTGGCATCTACATTGCAGCGATAGCGATAGGTGGCTATTTCTTCGGGCGAGAAGCTTTGGAAGAACTCATTCTGGAGCGCGAAATTGGTATTGAATTACTGATGAGTGTCGCTGCTGTCGCCGCGACTCTGCTGGGCGCAGCAGAAGAAGGCGCGATGCTGGTATTTCTATACTCCATCTCTGAAGCGGCTGAGGGCTACACCGAAGAGAAAACTCGCTCGGCAATTCGGGCACTAATGGACTTAGCTCCCAGGCTGGCGCTAATCAGGCGCGAGGGACACGAGTTTGAAATCCCTGTTGAAGAACTTGTCGTCGGCGATGTGTTCATTGTCAAACCGGGGCAATCTATTCCCACTGACGGCGTTGTGCAGGTTGGCACAACTAATGTCAATCAAGCACCTGTGACGGGCGAGAGTGTGCCCGTTGAAAAGAACCCCGGCGATATGGTTTTTGCTGGCACAATCAATGAAGAAGGCGCTTTAGAGGTACAGGCGACCAAAACCTTCGCCGACAATACTATCGCGCGCATCATTCACATGGTCGAGGAAGCGCAGGAGAAGAAAGGCAAAAGCCAGCGCTTTATCGAGCGCTTTGGCAAGCGCTACAGCCCAGTTGTGCTGTTGGTTGGCATTCTGCTGGTCATCGTGCCGCCGCTGCTGTTCAATGAGGTCTGGGAAGTGTGGCTGACCCGCGCTGTCGTGTTCATTGTCGCGGCTGCGCCTTGCGCGCTGGTTATCTCCATTCCTGTTACGGTGGTCGCCACGCTAGGGACAGGCGCACGGAATGGGGTGTTGGTTAAGGGCGGGGTCTACGTCGAAGATCTGGCAAAAGTGAAAGTCGTCGCGCTGGACAAAACGGGGACGCTGACACGGGGCGAACCCGAAGTGACCGACATGGTAGTTTTGAATCATGTACAGAGCGGCACGTCTGTCTCGAACAAAACCGTGTTGGAGATCGCTGCGGGTATTGAACGTCTGAGTCAGCATCCATTGGCCCGTGCCATTGTGCGCTATACGGAAGCCCAGGGGTTGAAACCCGCCGAAGTAGCGAATTTCAAATCATTGACTGGCGCGGGCGCATCGGCTCAGTTAAATGGTACGACAGTCTTTATCGGTAGTCCCGATTTGTACAACTCTCAATTGGGCATTACGCTGCACGAGAACTGGGATGACATCAATCGTCTGCAAGACGAGGGAAAAACAGTTGTCGTGATAGGCGACGAGAAAACCGCTTGGGGACTGATAGCGATTCGGGACAATATTCGCCCCAATGCGCGCAAAGTGATCGCGGATTTGCATGAGGCAGGCATTAAGCGTGTAGTCATGCTCACGGGCGATAACGAGCGTACCGCGCAAGCCATCGCACGCGAAGTGGGCATTGACGATTTTTACGCCGATCTGAAGCCTGAAGACAAAGTGATCAAAGTGCGCGAACTAGCGCGGCAGTACGGTCATGTAGCGATGGTTGGCGATGGCGTGAATGATGCTCCGGCACTGGCGGAAGCAACTGTTGGAGTAGCAATGGGAGCAGCCGGTACGGATGTTGCTCTGGAAACCGCTGATGTCGCGTTGATGGCAGATGATTTAGAGAAGATGGTGTATGCTCTGAAGCTGGCTCGCCGCAATCAGTCCGTCGTTAACCAGAATCTCGCACTATCAGCATTGGTGATTGGCTCGCTCGTGATCGGGGCAATTCTCGGCATCCTCACGCTGCCGGTTGCGGTGCTAGCGCATGAGATCAGCGAATTCGTGGTAGTTGGTAGTGGTTTGCGGATGCTTCGCGCTTAGTGACTGCTCAATTGTATTAGACAAGATGTCATCTGACACAAGCGACCTAAACAACAACGTCCAGAATAGGGGTGGTGTTGTCGGGAAAGTCTGATTGAGGTTGTTGCCACTCAAAAAGCATATCCAATTGTTTGGCTTGTGCCAAGTGTTTCGTTTCCCGGAACGTCTGCAAGAGTGTGCGTCCAAAGCAATACTTGCCGGTGTGGGTACGCTCCTGATTGTACTGATCCACCCATTCGTCCAGGTCGGCTTGGAGTTCTTCCAGGGTTGTGTAGAGTTTTTTGCGGAAGGCGATAGCATAGAATTCGTCCTGGATGGTGCGGTGGAAACGCTCGCAGATGCCGTTGGTCTGAGGGTGGCGGGCTTTGTGCGGGCATTTGTCGATGAGGGCGCGTCAATGGCGGCACTGTTGAAGCGGGCGAAGATGCGCGGGATAGGCGGCGATTTTGTGACCACGCTGCTGGCGGCCTTTGCTACCGACCTGTCTCTGGATGGTGACGAACCAGCAGACCAATCCAACATGAGCGATTTAGAAGCGCTCAGCGAACGTGAACTGGATGTCTTGCGCTTGATTGCCGCTGGCGCATCTAACCGTGAAGTGGCGGAGGAACTGGTCATCAGCGTCGGCACAGTCAAAAAGCATCTAAACAATATCTTCCTCAAACTCGACGCCAGCAACCGCACCCATGCCGTCGCCACCGCGCGCAAGTATCATGTACTTTGACACGCACAATCGGTAACAATACCGAAGTCATCAATCGGAACGCACTCACCGACCATCTCGTCACAGTTGTGAAAATGCGCCGTGTTGCAGCTACGGCGACGCGACACGGAGGATACCCAATCCCGCACTGCCAACATCATCGCAATAGCCTGCGCCGGCCTGCCAACCCGTCAGTCCACGTCCGAACGTGAAACCGGGTTCCGACGCACCAGCTGCATTGGTATTCCGCATCCGCCATACACCGTCCGCATAGACCCCAATTGTATCCACACCATCTGCATTCCAAGCGGCATAAATGGGCAGCCATCCGCCCGTCGTGGGGCCAAAGGCGAAACCGGGTGCGCTGTTGGTATGCGTCAGACTGTTATGGAGATACCACAGTATCGGACTGAAATAGCCATGAGCAGGGTGAAATCAACATCACGTCATTCAAAAAACCCACTGAAGGCAAAATCAAGGTGTTCAATTACATCGCGAGAAGATGGGATGTGCGACGGTGTGCATTAGTGCGTTACAACATGCAGCGGCGCGTTTTCTACACGATACTCACCGGGGGTAACCTTCAAATAGCGTTTAAAGATACGACGAAAGTAATCTGTATCATTAAACCCACAGTTCGACGCAATTTGTTCAATTGTCAAATTGCTATTCAACAGATAACGACTTGCGCGTTGAATACGCCGCCGATGGATCGCTTCTGTGAGGGTACAATGGTATGTTTGGCGATAAATCCGCCCCAGATAATCCACATTATAGCCAACGGCCTCGGCGACTTTACATGCAGTAATTGGGCGATCAAAATTCATGTGGATGTAACTATGCGCCCATGTCGCAACGGTATTCAACACATTTTCGGGATTCTCTTTGGTCTGCTGTGCCACCTCAATCAGCATCAACGTCGTGATTAAATTTGCCGAGATGGGGCGCAATGTGCCTGTTTCTTGTTCATTGATAAACATACGGAATAAACGTTCAAGCGCATCGGGGCGGTTTATCCGGGTAGATTGTGGCAGCGTCGTCACCGGGTTGAGTGGGTCGCCCGGGTCTCCAGCCAGCGTGGTTAATTTATCTTCGATTTCAAAATGAATCCAATAGAATTTGAGATCAGGCGGCATGATTTTAGTGCTGCCATGCCGACGACCCGGAAATAAGTGCAAAATTTCCCCTTCGCAGACGTGGAACACCGCATCGTCTTCCCACATATCTAAACACCCCTGAATCACAAAAATCAGCTCATGCGATTCAATGATACGGGTGGGGTGCATGGCGTTACCGCGCGAAATAAACAGGCCGGCATTTTGCGCTTTAATCGGACAGGGAATATGAAAATGCAGGTCACTGGACATGACTTAATATCTCTAAAAAGTCGGAATTATCCTTATATTGTACTTGTCTAGTATGTTTCCGGCAAACCGAAGTTTTGTTACATTAAAACCATAATATTTTTAAAAAAGGGACTAGTATTGATGGTTT
>CAZTLI010000198.1:0-9277 GCA_964614375.1 uncultured Anaerolineaceae bacterium | reverse complement strand
CAGAAACTCACAATCGACCATCCTTCAATACGCACGCATCACAATAGGCGTCAATTATGACGAACCCGAACCTTGAATACAAGTGAGGTATAATAATCAGAGGTTTACTACTTACCCCGCTGTCGATTCCTGACCGTCGGATGCTTCGATTTCAGCGACGAATTCGTACATCCGCTCCATGGTCATTTCGCCCAGTAAACGCCGCCGCACCATGCCGTCGCCATCAATCACAAATGTCATCGGCAAATCCGTCACGCCATAATCGAGCCGTACCAAACTGGTGGTGTCGAACAGGACGGGGACAGTCGGCAGGCCATTGCGCTGGAAAAACGCCGCGACGGCCTCGCGCGTTTCGGCAATGTTGACCGTGAGGACGGTGGGGCCAGCGTCGGGTTGTTCGTCGATGAAAGCACGAAACGCCGGCATCTCGCGGATGCACGGGCCACACCACGTCTGCCAGAAATTGAGGAACACGATCCGCCCGCGATAATCCGACAGCAGCACCGTTTCGCCTTCCGCATTTTGCAGGCCAAATTCCGGCGCGGGATAATAATATGTGCCCGGTGTCAGGTCAATGGGGACAGTCGGCGCCAGCAGCGACGGCGCAGGCCGCAGCGCGTCGCGAATCACGCCCAGAAACAGCGCGAACAACAGCGCCAGCGGCACAATGACAAACGCCATCAGAAACAGTGATGGCCTGGGTGGATTTTTGGGGGGCGTTGGATTCGACTGTGTGTTGATTTCAGTGGTCATAGGGTTAAACTGTCCCTGCATCGACTCAGCATTTGACGGCACTGTATCTTAACATCCGAAATATGCCTCGACCAGACTATTTGACGCAAGCAAGGCGCTTTTCCTAATCGGCTGAAATGCGGAGCGCGCTACTACGATACATTTGGAATAGCGAACGGCTGTTCTGTTCAACTATAATACCCCTATGTTGACTGAACCACACATCCGACCAGACCATCAAGACTGTATCCACGATGTGCAGCGGTATATTCGCCAGAACATCGACCAACCGCTCAACCGCGAAATACTGGCGGGCGTCGCCGGGTTTTCTGTGCCGCATCTGCATCGCATCTTTACGGGCGCGACCGGCGAGAGCATCATCAGTTATGTGCGGCGGATACGGATGGAGCGGGCAGGGCGCAAATTACGAATGGGCGCGGTAGACATTACCGAAGTCGCGCTGGCGGCGGGTTATGACAGCCATGCCGCATTCAGCAAGGCGTTCAAACAGCATTTTGGCCTCAGCCCCGGTGAATTTCGTCAACTCGATTGTTTTACAGCCTCGCATCTACTGCGGAAAGGATAAGGACTATGATACACATCAAACTCACCAGTGTCTCAATCGGCGATTACGATAAAGCACTGACCTTTTATACGGATAAGCTCGGTTTCGTGAAAAAGCACGATATATCATTGGGCGGCGGCGCCCGCTGGATCACGGTGGTATCACCCAAAGACCCGAACGGCACAGAACTGCTGCTCGAACCCAATGCCGAATATCCGGCGATGAAAGCCCTCAAAGAATCGCTGGTCAAAGATGGCATCCCCTTCACCGCCTTTCAGGTCGATGATATTCAACGTGAATATGAACGCCTGAAAGGACTGGGTGTTGAATTCACGATGGAGCCGACCAATATGGGCATGTCCACCGTCGCTATCTTCGATGACACCTGCGGCAACCTCATCCAGATATATCAAGTCACGGGCGTGTAAAACGTCAATGATTCACCCATCCGTGAGATTGTGCCTGTTCGCATGGCAAGCCCTCCCGCTGGCGGAGCGGGGACTTCCACAACGCTTGTGACCGGTTCTGCCGAGCCGGGGATGGGGGTTTGGAGACAGACGTATGGATACGGGCATCGTTACGTGTCCGCAAACAACGGTGTGATCCGATGCGTTTGTTACAGACCATCAGCCCGCCCTCTGCACAATATCAGTCGGAGTCTCATTGGTTTATCCATCAGTTCGTCGCATGGGCGCGCACATCGCCACGTCCCTACTATTTTCAGCGGGGAACGACGGGGTTGACTTCTACCTGCGGGTTATGCCGAGACGTTGTTTCCAGCGTACATAGGTCTGGCTGATGAATTTCCGTAACCGCAGTGGCAGCGGTGCGAGAATTGCCCGGCGCAGCGCCAGATAGGGGGCATGACGCGCGGCTAGACCCCAATAGCGGCGTTTTCGATCATTAGCGCCCTGCTTTTTCGCGAGTAACGCCAGATAGAAATAGGCGCGGCCTTTAGCATAATTATCCATCCATGCGGCGTTCGATAAATTATCGAGCAGACTTTTTTCCGCTGTCGCGTCCAGACGGGTTGTCCATTCGGCTGTTAATGACCCATCATGAACACGATACTCCTGACAATCAATATGGATAGGCTGAAAACGGCAGACTGACCGGGCACGCAGCCAGAAGTCATAGTCTTCTGCCGTGAAATAGTCTATCCGATAACCACCGATTGTTTTATCCACATCAGCGCGATACAGGAATGATGGGGTAACGATATTTTTCTCAACCAGTGTGTCAGGATCAGGCACAATATGCTGAACGATGAGTCGGCGTTCGGCATCGACATCACTATAGTCGGTATAGACAAGCCCTGTGTCCGCGTGTGTGTCGAGATAATCCACCATCGTTTGCAGCGCATGGGGACGCAGCACGTTGTCGTCCGACAGCCAGGTATAGTATGTGCCCCGTGCCAGCGCAAATCCGGCGTTGAGCGCGCCGGGCAGCCGACCCGGTTCTTTGGGATTTTGTGTCGATGTAATGCGGACATCGCGCGCACAGTAACGGGAAATGATGTCGGGCGTGGCGTCGTCGCTGTAACTATCCACAATAATCAATTCCCAATATGGATAGGTCTGCGCCAGCACGCTGTCAATCGCATCTGCCAGAAAACGCGCGCCGTTGTACGTCGGCAGTACAATGCTCACAAGCGATGCGGTTGAATCCATATATGACCTATCCTCACTGTTCCGGTTGTACGAGACCGATCTTTGCCAATGCTGGGCGCAAACGGAGTCTATCAACCAGCATTCGTGGCAAAGCGCGCAGGCGACGTTCTCTTGCTAATTGTGTTTTTTCACGCTGTAAGCTGTTCCACGCAGCGGCGGCCTCAGCGCCCCATAAGCGATTTTGCACGTCGCCGGGGATGGTCACGCCGGTATCGCCCCACGACTGCCACAGGTCGCGCATCATCTGCGGGTCAGATGTAGGACGCACCTCGTCCCACAAACCCTGTCGCAAAAACACGATATTGCATTCGACATCTTCGCGCGCGCTGCCGACACTGCTGAGATTGCCGCCATACAATGCGAATTCCCCGCCGATAGACGTGCCGATCACGGCATTGGCGATTGTCCGCGCCCGACTCGCCCATTCTAAATCGCCCACGACCCGAAAGTTTGCATCAAACGCGCCGACCTGCTCATACAGTTCGCGCCGCATCATCGAGAATGGCCCTAAGGCTGAATAGCGTGTGAAGGGAGTCTGTAAAAACGGCGCGGGGTGAATCCGTTCACGAGTCGCGGGAAATAGTCCAAAGCGTTTAACCCGTTCTATCACCCGGAACGCGAAATCGACCAGCGTATAGCCATCGTTTAATAGTCGGATGCCTTCAATTATGGACTCGGCGCTGTGAATATCGTCCATATTCCAGCAGGTCAAAATGGGCGCGGTCGATAGTGCAAAGCCCCGATTCCACGACGCATACAGAGTCTCACGCGGGACGTGCAGCGCCCGTACTGTCGCAATGGCAGCCAGAGCCGATTGCAGTCCAGCGATAAACGCGCGTTCGGCAGGTGTCGCATCGTTGGGTATCAACACCAGTTCGACATGCAATCGGGCAGCATGTACCTGCTGTAGCGTCCGGGTGACATGCGTCGTATAAGACGACCAGAATGCCTCCGAACGATACGACGACGTGATAATCGACAGGTCGGGTTGGGATTGCGGCGATTGAGACATAGGCCGATTATAGGTCAGTATGGCGAGATTCTGAACACCTACTCATCGTATACGCGGCATCGTTTTGTGAAAATGGTCATGATAGGGGAAGATGTCCACCAGTTTGACCACCGTGTCCGTATCCAGAATCACATCGGTATTGAACACATTATCCGGGTTGATCTGGCGCATCAATTCGCGGCAGCGTCCACACGGCGCCAGCACATAGACATCGGTCTCGTTACGCCAGACAGCGACAATGGTCTTGATGTTGTATTCGCCCGCCGTAATCATCGCCGCAATGGCGCTGTGTTCGGCGCAAAATCCGACACCCGACGCCGCATCAATACACACCCCTGAATAGAGATTGCCTTTATCCGTCAACAATGCACAGCCGACGTCGCCAATCATATAATCACCGACTTGTTTCGGGTTGACCAGCGATTCGGCTTTGCGGATGCGTGCTTCCGTCGTGAGTTCGGGCATTGTACATTCTCCTGATTATGCAGATTGTAGCGTATAGGCCAGCGGGGGCTAAAGTAAAATTCTGACAAAATCTATGGATATGGTTCAATCCAGAAAGTGATACACTTAAGCTAATCAGAACCAACGATGCACACAGGACACATCATGAGCAGCAAAAACAAAATGCTGGAAGCGCGCGACCTTATCCAGGCAGAAAAATTCGACGAAGCCCGCGCCATCCTGCAAGACATCGACCATCCAACAGCCCGGGAATGGCTGGATAAGCTCAATCAGGTATCGCCCGCATCACAGACAGTAAGCACACGCAGTTGGGGACGGCTTGTCGCGGTTTTGCTCGTTGTGGCGGTGGTGATTATGGGTGTGCTTGTGGTCGCGGCACAAACAGGCGGATAGTCCACCGCCACTGGTCAATGTCGCGGCGAACGTTTAAAATGCTCCGGTTCGATCACAGCAGGAGCGTGAAAACGTGCTACAACCGCGCATGATGGGGCTGCTCAAGCGGCTGTCTTTTCCGCGTTATATGGCCGTGCAAGGGGCCATCTATCACAACCGCACACGACCCGGCGGCCTGCTCACACGCTGGCGACGCCTCTTCAGCGCAATCGCGCGTCCGGCATTGTCCCGCGCGGCTGCACGTCCACATCTGTTCATCCCCGACCATCCGCAAGCCCTGAAAACACAGGCCGATGTGAAGCGGATGGTCGAAAAAGTGCTGGCGCTCGGTTTACCGCCGCATAAAGGCATCGAAAAGAATTGGGATTTTCTGGCGGCATTCAGCCTGATATTGAATCGTGGGCGGATGGACGATGTGATTATCGACCTCGGCACAGGCGCGCGATACTCAATCATTTTGCAGTGGCTCGATATGTATGGCTACCACAATCTGCATGGCTGTGATTTGAATGTCACGCCGCATCGCGTCCACCATATTGACTATAGGCGCGATAACATCGAAGCAACACAGTATGCGGCTGGCATGGCCGATGTGGTGATGTGCCTGTCTGTTGTCGAACATGGGGTCAACACACAACGGTTGCTGGCGGAATGTCAGCGCCTGCTCAAACCGGGCGGCCTCGCCATCATCTCTACCGATTACTGGTGTGAGCCGCTTGATACAACGGATGTCGTAGACGAGGAAGGCTACCCGGTCTATATCTTCACGCCAGAGGCCGTACAACGCGATTTACTGGACGTAGCAGAACAGGCCGGACTACGTATCGTTGGCGCGGCGGATTTGACGTGTGATGAACCCATCGTGAGTCGTCCCGGCGTCCCGGCGATAGACCGTCGGTACACGTTCTTTGTGTTCCACGCCGAAAGACCCGCACATTAAAACACCCCGTCATGTTGACAGGGTGACTGGAATGGACGGTGCAAAATGGGGATGGGCTATGAACCCAGCACAGGGGTGTAGATATTCAAATTATCGAAGGTGATATTGAGGTCGCCCGCTTCAAATTGTGCGCCAGTAATACCGGCATAACCGCTGGTGAAACTGCTGTCGCGCGTTTCGGTCAAGAAGTTGCCATTGACGTATAGCGCCAGATAATCGCCTAAACATACCACACGAATGTTATTGACCCCCTGTCCTTGATTAATGGCATTGGAATTCGTCCAATTGACCAGCGCGGTGGGGGTGCTGCTGCCTTGTGCCTTTTGAATCGAATAGAAGCCATCGCCACTAACGAAGAAATAGTAACCTTCGCCATTGTTACTGGGATTGGCGCGACACATCAACCCATAACCATTATTGTCTGTCGTGGATAGTTGTCGCGCAGTCGCTTCGATAACCACGTCGGTATGCTCAGTCGCGTTCAGTCCCCAGATGTAATTCCCGACACCCGTGAGCGTGACATTATAGACGCCGTTAGCGACAAAGATATTGCGCGTGTCGTCTTGATAGTTCTCCCATGCGTCTGCGCTGTCAAAGGTCTCGTTGAGCAGCGCTGCGCCATTGGTGACTTGCTGTGATGGGCCGCTGCTGCACGCTGCTGCGACCACTGCAATCAGGACAATAAACAACAATCGCATTTTCACACTGGTTTCCCCTTAATCATGAAGATATGCAATTCCAATATAACATAATTGATTTTATGGCACTTGCGCCGGAACGATAATTTTGCAGGAATTTTATGATTCATCCTTCCCTGCTTTACCGGGTTGGTTTCTGATGCAGGGGTAACCAGAAGCCAAAAGTGCTGCCCACATTCAACGTGCTCTGGACGATCATCTTGCCGCCATGCCGTTCGATGACACGCTTGACGAGATTCAATCCTAATCCCGTCCCTTCTTGACTGCGGGCATTTTTCGCGCGGAAAAAGGGCTGAAAGAGCAGGTCGATTTGTTCCTGCGGCACGCCAATCCCGCTATCGGCTACCCGGAATACAACCCGCTTGTTGTGGCTATCGGTTTCCGCCGTAATCGTAATCGTGATGTCGCCCTGCTCAGGCGTATATTTGATGGCATTTTCGATGAGATTATGCACCGCTTCCTTCAGTTGTGCCGGGTCTGCCAGCACATGATGCGTATCGGTCTGAAGATGGAGATTGAGCCGCTGCTGCTTCGTCTCGACGCTGTGCCGCAGTTCTTTCACACTTTCCGCCGCCAGCTTATCCAAGGATACGCGATACATCGTTTCGCCTTGCGCCATCTCTTCAATGCGTTCGAGCGAAAGGATGTCGCCTGTGATTTTTTGCATCCGGCGGGCCGCGCCTTCAATCTCTTTCACATACGACTTGCCACTCGCGTCCAGGTCACTCATGTTCAACAGTTGGGTATATCCCAAAACCGTCGCCAATGGATTGTTGAGGTCGTGGCTGGCGATTCGCAGCATATCGGTCTTTAACTGTTCAAGGCTGCTCACCTGTGAATAGAGCACCTGCAACTCTGCGAGATGGCGTTCGGTCTCGGTGTACAACCGTGACCGTTCGATAGCGGCGGCGGCGCGGCGTGTGAGCAGTTGTAAAAATTCAAATTTTTCAGTGGTGAAGTGATAGGCGTGGTGGGTCTCTAAATTGAGCACGCCGACGAGCCGTTCGTGATTGACCAGTGGAAATGCCATTTGCGCTTCGGTGGCGGGGTCCAGCGGCACATAATCGGCGTCGATTGATACGTCGGCGACGAGTTCGGCTTTTAAGGTTCGCATGACACGGCTGACGATGCCCTGTTTTTCGGCCAGACAGCGTTCGGCTTCGCCCCCGGGATAATCCCCCAGGGTGCGGACAACGCGCATCTTGTCATCGTCATACAGCGCAATCTGGGCGTTATCGGCATCGCTAAAGCGGAAGGCTTCCACAGCGACGAGTGTAAGGACATATTCTACGTCGAGTTGATCGACCAGATCGGCTTCGAGTGTGCTCAACAGCGTGAGTTGTTCAACGCGATGGCGCAGCGCTTCTTCGGCTTGTTTCAGGTCATTGATGTCATGCACGAGGATGAGCGCGTGCTGGTCATCCATTTTGACCAGACGGGTTTCGTAGTAATGCGGGGTGTTGGGCGCTTCGGGCCAGTAAATCGGATATTGAAATGTTTGCACTTCACCCGTTGCCTGTGCCCGCTCCAGGGCAGCCAGAGTCGGTTGGACCACCTGTGGTGGCACATCAATATCACGGATATTACGCCCAATCAAGTCTTCGGGCTTCACGATCAACCGCACGTCGGTATCGGCCTGGCAGTCAATATATAGTCCTTCAAAGGTAATGACGAAGATAAGGTCGGGGATGCCTTCTACGAGGGCGCGATAACGACTTTCACTGGCACGCAGCGCGTCTTCGGCCTGTTTGCGCTCGGTAATATCCATGATCAAAATCAAGCCGGCATAAATCTCGCCATTTTCATTATGCAACGGCGAAGTATGCAGTTGATACAAACGTCCTTCAAGATTGCGCTCAACCACTTCCACGCCACCCGCCAGTACCCGCCGATACCCGGCAATCGCGTCTTCGAGCCGTTCTGGTACAACAATGTCACGAATCGTTTTGCCCTCAACCTGTTCTTTACTCATCCCCATTACCGTGAGGGCGGGGCCCTCGGCGAGGATATACTCCAAATCATGGTTATATATCACCACCGCAGAATTGGGCAGGTTGCGCGCGGTAGTACGATAGAGGGCTTCTCGACGGCGCAGTTCGGCCTCGGCCTGCTTACGGCCTGTGATGTCTTGCGCCAGCATCAGGCCAGCATAAATCTCGCCATCCTCGTTATACACCGGCGTGACGGTCAATTGGGCAATAAGGTCGCCAAATGTTTGCTCAACGGTGACGGTTTTGCCTTTGAGCGCGCTGCTATAAAACGAAACAGCGCCCGCAATACGATCCGGCGCTACGATGTCATAGACGGTTTTGCCCTCGACCTTTTCCTTCGACAAATTTAGCAAAGCAAGGGCTTCGCCTTCCGCAAGCAAATAGCGCAGGTCGCGGTCAAAAATCAACACCGCGGCACCCGGCAGACTGCGGGCGGTGGTGCGATAGAGGGTTTCACTGCGCTGCAATTCCGCCTCGGTATGTTTTTGCTGGGTCACATCCCGCGCGACCAACTGGACCTCTGTCAATGTGCCGCTTGCATCAAAAATGCCGCGTTCGACCCAGCTCAACCACAACGGACGGCTGTTGGGCGGCACGACACGCCGTTCGCCTTCGTGGATGGGATTCTCTGGGGAGAGCGATTGCAAACCGGCTGTCGCTGCATCACGGGCTGCCGGCGGCATGAGTTCGAAAAAATTGCTTCCTAGCAGCTTTTCCCGCGCGGTATGGAAAAAGCGGCAGTAGGCATCGTTGACAAAATTCAAGGTGCCATCGGGACTATAGCGGCAGATGAGTTCGGTCTGGTCTTCAA
>CAZTLI010000197.1:4705-9311 GCA_964614375.1 uncultured Anaerolineaceae bacterium | reverse complement strand
TCGAAGTTATCAATCGGACGGAAATGTTCCATGCCGTGCAAGTCCATCAGCAGCAGGGCAAGCTGCCGCGCTTTGGCAACAGCATTTAAATCATCACGGGCGTTGTTTTCGCTGGCCTGCCGCCACACACTCACACCATCGACCACGCGCGCCGGAATCTTCTCCCACGTCATATCTTCCGGGTCAATGCCTGTAAAATACGAATTGAGAAGATGATAGGCTAGCCAACGCCTTTCACCAGTTTCAATCGTGTAAAAACCGCCTTTTCGTGCGATTGTGATGGGGTTGGTGAGGCCGTCACGGTGAATGCTTGCCGCCAGTTCAACCACCTGCAAAAGCGCATATTCCAACGCGCCAACCGCACCATCTTCTGAACCAATTTGCCCAAGCTGTCCGGCGCTCTTTGTTTCCTGTGTTGAACGGTCTGTCATGCCACCTGTGAGATAGGCGTGTAAATCGAAGGGCGCGCCACGCTCATCTTCGACTGCCCGCAGCCAGGTATTGAACAGCGTATGAATCGTCGTCGGTTGTCCGTCCCACGTCTTACGCATAGCGGATGGAATAGCACGACGCGGTTGTGCCAGGTCGGGATAAATCTCCGCAATCGCGATAGGGCGCGCGACAATACGCCGTCCCTCAGTCTCGCGTATTTCGCCAAACACCGCTTCATCAGCATTTAGGACAGACTCGTCCACATCCGTTAAACGACGATTGGCGCTCCCTCTTAATCGGTTGGCTTTGCCCATTGTTGTAACACTCCCTGCGCGTTAGTGACCATTTCCCATGCTTCGGCTGTGGCGTGACTATCAGGGGCATAGGCGTACACCATCTTACCCAGCAGTGACGCCTCAACCCATGCCGTTCGCATCGGCAGCGGACGCCACACCAGCTTGCCGAATTGCTGTTTCATGTCTTCGAGCACGGCGATATGCGCGGCGGTATTGCCCCGAAAAATTGTCGGCACGATACCGATAATTTTGATCTCATCCAGACCTTCCTGTTCACGTTGACGCTGTGCCATGTTGCGATGACCGAGACTCTTTTGCAATCCGTCAAAGCTAAAATATTCACATTTTGTCGGATAGATGATTCCGTCTGTCGCCATGTAAATCGAGCCATGCAGCAGTGACGGGGTAGGCGCGGTATCGAAGATGACGACATCCACCGCGTTCTCTAATTCTTGAAATCGGTCTCGAACGACATAGGCATCCGAAATCGCCAGGGGGATTTGCCGCGTCTCGACATTCGACGGCAGCACGAATAAACGTCCGCGCGGGGTCTCACCTTCGGGCATATAAATCGTCGGATCAACAAATCGCAGCACTTCAGAAAAAGGTGCATCCCGCACGAGCAAGTCATAAAAACTCGGCGCGTTCTGGTGCCCTAATGCAATCGTCGCGTGACCCTGTGGATCGCCATCGACCAGCACCACACGATACCCGCGTATCGCCAATCCAGCGGCTAAATGGGTCGCGATAGTGGTCTTGCCTACGCCACCCTTTTCATTCAAAAGTGTGATGATCTTCATCAGCTTGCCAGCTCCATCCAGTGGTTCTCACCCCTAATCATGTTACCTGCAATTGTACATGGAATTGCCCAACCGCGCGTTACTCAGATAGGGCTGATTATCGTCTGAATCATCCTATAGTCGGTTAGAAAATGTGAACCATATAAATACAGTATAAATACTACCCCATAAAATTAGACGAGGCAACCAGTAATGGGGGAGGGCACGGTTGATGACCATGTGATTTTAATTCGTGGAATGCGAGCAGAAAAACACAGTATCCCAACGTGGGTCATGTTGGAAAATGAGGGAAATTTATCATGGAGTAATTTATCAGCGCGTCGTCTGCGCGACAGGCAGTGTGAAGCTAAATGTCGTCCCGGCATCGGGCGAACTCTCGACCCAGATGCGCCCCTGGTGGGCTTCCACAAACCCGCGCGCAATCGCCAGACCTAAGCCAGTTCCACGTCGTCCATTGCCTATTTTTGCGCGAGAACGCTCGCCCCGATAGAAGCTGTTGAAGATGTGCGGCAGGTCATCTGACCCAATCGACGTACCATCATTATGCACTTCAATAGAAATCTTATCGCCCATCCGCTTTGCCTTCAACGTCACCTGCGAACCGGGTGCTGTATAGGCAATGGCATTGTCAAGCAGGTTATACAATACGCGCTGAATCTTATCGGGGGCCATTTCAATCAGGTCAATATCGCTGGCGACTTCGCCTCGTAATTCCACCTGCCGATGACGGGCAGACGCGCCCATTGTGCCCAATGTATCCGAGACCAGATCGTGCAAAGACGCCTTTTGATACACCACATTAAGATGACCCACATCAAGCTGCGCCAGTTCAAACAAGTCATCAATCAAGCGACTCAGATGTTCAATTTCGCTCTGGGCATTGTTCAGATAGCGGTCTATCGTCTCTTTGTCTGTGACCACACCATCCGCCATCGCTTCAATCATCACGCGCATCGACGCCAGCGGAGTCCGCAAATCGTGTGACACCCACGCGATGAGGTCACGCCGGGTTTTTTCCAGCATTCGTTTTTGCTCGTCCAACTCTTGCAGATTACTCGCCATCCAGTTGAAGGTTTTGGTCAATTCCGCGAGTTCATCATTCCCCTCAACGTGCAGCCGGGTCGTCAAATCGCCATGTGCCAGATTTTCCGCCGCTTTCGCCAGATCACGAATGCGGTCTGTCATCGAAATGGATACAAAGAAGCCGAAGGTAATCGCCGTCGCGCCTGCCAGTACCAGCGATGCCGTAATCAACGACACATCCTCATATTCGATGAGCATCAATTTGGCAGTGACCCACACATTCATGAAAATCAACGAGACCGTCAGCACCACAATGAGCAGCAGTGTCCAGCGCACACTCCGAAACCACTGCACGAGTCCAAAACGATACAACGCATAGGCCAGGCCCAACGTCAATGATGCCATCCCCGCCATGAAAAATATCAGCGGCCCCGTCTCGGCTTCGGTCATCAACATCGGCGCGATGGTCAGCAAAATGAACGTCAAAAACAGAAATACGGCGATGATAATCGTTAGCAATGTATATCTGGAAGTGGCTCGCTTTAACATAAACACTCTCGACTACACGAAATTAACTATCCGCCTCAAATTTATAGCCGACGCCCCATACGGTCTGAATGTAGCTGGGTTTGCTGGCATCGGGTTCGACCTTTTCGCGCAGGCGGCGCACATGCACCGTGACGGTACTCTCGTCACCATAGAATTCATATCCCCACACATGGTCGAGCAGTTGTGAGCGTGTGAACACCTGACGCGGATGCCGCGCCAGAAACCACAGTAAATCGAACTCTTTGGCTGTTAACGTGATGGGTTTATTCCGCACCAGCACCGTTCGACTGCGCGGGTCTAAGCTCAAATTAGTGAAGGTAATCGGCGCTTCAGTGCCGCTGACGCCAAGTGTACTGCGGCGCAAAACGGCTTTAACACGCGCCACCAGTTCACGCGGACTGAACGGCTTCACCACATAATCATCCGCGCCAATCTCAAATCCAGCGATGCGATCTGCTTCATCGGTTCGGGCGGTCAACATAATAATTGGAATATCGCCATTCACCGTCAGCGGCGTGTATCCACCCACATTTCGCAATGACCGCGCAATCGCGAAGCCATCCAACCCCGGCAGCATAATATCCAGAATCACAAGGTCGGGCGATGCGTCCTGAATACGGTCAAGTGCCTGCGGGCCGGTCTCGGCTTCCAGGATATTGAATCCTTCTAATTCAAGATATTTCCGCACCACTTCGCGAATGGTAGCCTCGTCATCCACCACCAGTATCGTTTGCTGTTTCATCGTTGCCTAATTCCTCGTGCAGCACCAATCTTTAACCTACTCTTCACACCTTACAACAACGTGACAGAGATGCAACTCAATCAACAGGTAAGCCCGATATGTGATTTAATAGTACGATAGGATTGCACAGAAGCCTACCACCTGTCTTGAATCTGATACCTCACACATCAAGGAGTACACAATGGCAAATTCCCCTTGCATGGCGACTATTCTCGGCATTCCCACACTGCCCGATATCACGGAAGTGAATGTTCGTCCCGGCCCAACGACCAGTTCTGACATCGCCTTCAAAGCGCCTGTGGGCATGAGTGGACTGGAAATTCTGGATGTCCAGCCCGACAGCGCCAATAATGGCAAAGACGGCAAAATCTATCAGTGGTTCAAATTGACCTTTCACGGCGGCGCAGTTGGGTGGGTGCGCGATGACTTGCTCCTGATTCAGGGCGAGTGCGGTCAATGGGGCTATCCCGCGCTGTCTGCCGATGTCCAACCATTTGCGTTAACACGCGGCGCAGCCGAAACCACGTCCACCAAATCCGAACCTGTCAAAACCGAAATCACACGTCCAGCAGGCACACCCTCAGCACGGTCATCCTCTGGTGCGACGATAGACAGCGTAGACCGGGTGAAAAAAGCGGCGTTTCAGATTACGGCGACCTTCGAGGGCACCGGCTATGCCGCCTACAATAACTATGCCGCCTACAATAACTATGACGCCGGAATCGTCAGTTATGGCTTGATTCAATTCACACTCGCGGCGGGCA
>CAZTLI010000197.1:0-4605 GCA_964614375.1 uncultured Anaerolineaceae bacterium | reverse complement strand
TATGACGCCGGAATCGTCAGTTATGGCTTGATTCAATTCACACTCGCGGCGGGCAGCCTCAACAGTGTCCTCACAAAGTATCTCGCAAAGTCCACGAGTAATACAGCGAACAACCTGCGTAAATATAGTGACGCCGTTGCCAACCGTGACCCCAACCTCCGCAGCAATAACGAATTCCGCGATTTGCTCAAGGCCGCCGCCACCGAACCCGAAATGCAAGCCGCACAGGATAGTGTCGCGACGGAAAAATATTGGGATGCCGTCGTCAATGGCTATATCGTAGCGCGCGACCTGCAAACACCGCTGGCATGGGCACTGCTGTTCGATATGGGTGTCAACTTCGGCACAGGTCATGGCTTCGTCCGCAAGGCCGAAGAAGAACTCGGCGTCCCAGCAAGGTCAAAACCGGGCGAGAATGGAATCACCGAAGAACAGCTCATCACCCGCGTTGCCGAACTGCGCCGCGACTCCCACTATCGACAGGCCGAACGGGACAATCTCCCCGGATTGAAGCGGCGTGGCGATTTTTGGATCAATCTGATACAAGCAGGGGATTGGGCGTTGCAGGGCGACGATAAGGGCAATGTCAACGTCAACGGACGACTCATCCAGGTTCGCAATCCCTGACCGAATAAATCACTTCACCCACTGTAAAAAGACCCCATATCGGGGTTTTTCATATTTCTTATGCAGAATTTGTACACATTGCACAATGAAATATGCGAGAATATTTGACAGTCGTTTAGAAACAAGCTAAGTTTGATAAACGTTATGGATGCTGCAATTCTGTGGTATCCCAATAGTGGTACTATTGAAACGTTTCAGTAAGTTAGGAGGAGGCGCTAAATGCGTTCAAAGAGAGCTTTAGGTTTATTTTTAATTTTTGTGCTGGTGATTTCTGCCTTCAGCACAATTGGCGTCATCGCACAGGATGAGATGACGATGGAATGCCCCGAAGGGGATGACATCGTTGTCACCGTCGCTGGTGGTAGCGTGGGTGCGGAATTGGATCAAATCAACGAAGCCGGTGAACGATTCAATGCCCTATGCCCCAATGTCACACTGGATGTCCTCCAGATGCCCGACAGCGCCACAGAACGTCTAAACCTGTATCTGCAATTCTGGGAGCAGGAAGACCCGACAGTGGACGTGTTCCAGGTAGACGTGATCTGGCCCGCGATTATCGCGCCGCACGTCGTCGATATGTACGAATATCTGGATGAAGAAACTATCGGTTGGTACTTCCCCGACATGATTTCTGGTCAAACCGTGGATGGTCGTCTGGTCGCAATCCCGTGGTTCAGTGATGCAGCCGGTCTGTACTATCGCACCGACCTGCTCGAAGAATATGGTGTCGATGTGCCAACAACCTGGGCAGAACTCGAAGAAGCCGCGCAGTTCATTCAGGACTCTGTCCGTGCCGATACTGGCAACGAAGAGTTCTGGGGCTATGTCTGGCAAGGGAATGACTATGAAGGTCTGACCTGCGACGCCCATGAATGGATCGTTTCGGAAACTGGCGATTCCTTCATCACCCAGGACGGTGAAGTCAACGTGAATAACGATGCCGTCATCGCCGCGATGGAACGTGCTGCGGGTTGGGTTGGCACAATTAGCCCGCCCGATGTCACCACCTTCCAGGAAGAAGAATCCCGCGCGGTCTGGCAAGCCGGGAACGCCGCCTTCATGCGGAACTGGCCCTATGCCTATGGTCTGGGTAATGCGGACGACAGCGTGATTGCCGGTAACTTCGACTGGGTACCCCTGCCAGCAGGCGAAACCCGCGTGGGTGCGTGCCTCGGTGGTTGGCAGTTGGCAGTCTCTCGCTATTCAGACAACGTAGACGCAGCCGTGGCTGTCGCAGCGTTCATGGCCTCACCGGGTGAGCAGACCATCCGTGCGCTCAGCCCACAGGGCAACCCGCCGACAATCCCATCGGTCTATGAAAATGAAGACATTCAGGCCAATCCGTTGATGGCTCGCCTCGGCCCCATCCTCGGTACAGCCTTCGCGCGTCCTTCGGTTGCATTGGGTGCGCGTTATAACGAAGGTTCGGCAATCTTCTCCAACGCCGTTCACGGCGTCCTGACAGGCGAAGTGGATGCCGCCACTGCTATGGCAGACCTCGAAGTTGATCTTGAGGACTTCCTCGCAGCCGGTATGGAGTAACATCGAACTAAAGTAATTGGCCTTCAAAATGGGGGGGCTTCGTCCAGATGCCCTCCCATCTGTTTATCTGGTAAATAATATTTTTTGAGGAGAGAGCAATGTTTGAGGAAGAACGGCGGCTGAGCCAATTAGAAAGTCTCTCCATTGAATTAATCAGTGCGTTGTTCATTATTCTCGGTCTAAGTTCCATCGGTTTTTTGCTCATCAGTATTGTCCGTGATCCCGCCATTCAGGAAGCCACGGGTTATGCAGCACAAGCCGCCGGTCAAGAAGCCGTCCAGAGTGGTAACTTCTTGCTGGCATTCCTGAATAGTTTTGGGATTGTCGTTCCACTGCTCCTGATCGGACTGGGTTACTTCTTCTTCCGGCTAGGAATGCGGATGCGTAATCGCGATATTAGTTCGGCACAATGGGCCCAGATGATGCTTTTCTGGCTGGCTGTCTTGGCGTTGCTGCTGGTCATTCAGTCAACCTTGAATTCGCTGAGTCAGGAAGCGTTGTTTGTGGATTGGTTCAGCAGTGTCATCCCCTTTGTCATCGGCTTAGCCATTTTCGGCTATGGCTGGTGGTGGATGGGACACAATATGAGCATCTTCAGCGGCAAAGAAACGCTCACGTCGCGCAATACACGGTTGGCGTGGAATTTGCTCATCCCCACAGTCGCCATTCTGATTATCGTCGCTGCACGTCCACTCGAACGCACCTTCATCGCCAGCCTGACCAATGAAACATTCGGTGGCGGCGCGGAGGCACGGTCATCTGTTCAATTTGTCGGACTCGATAATTACGCACGACTACTGGGCATTCGCATTGATGCGATACCGTGTACCACAACAGAAAGTGGCGAATGTGAAACCCGCGAAATCACCAATACCAACCGCGAAGAACGAGAGTACGACATTGATGTCGCCGCTTTAGGCGTTGATGTCAACGACCCCGATTCCGTTCGCGCGGCCCGTGCCCCGAATTCTGAGGTACGCGCCCAGATTCAAGACACCATTCTCGCGACACTACAAGCCGATGATAGCACAGTCACCGAAGTGCAGTTGGCCAATTTCGTCAACGCCAGCAGTGTGAACATTCGTGTCGTCCGCGAAACCACCACTGTCCAAACGGTGTACCCACGCACGACAGAATATATCCCGGCGGAGAACTATCGAGACCTGGGCTACAGTGAAGTTCGTAGTTATGACCTGTTCGGCACACACTATGTCCTGAGTGCGCGTGATGGGCGCTTTATCCTTTCCATTGAGAACACGCTCATCTTCAGCATTTTCTCGGTGGTGCTTGAACTGGTGCTTGGGTTGGGGATTGCGCTGGTCGTCAATTCTAAATTCCCCGGACGTGGCTTGATGCGTGCCGCTATGCTCGTGCCCTGGGCGATTCCAACAGTGGTTTCGGCGCGATTGTGGGAAGTGATGCTGCGGGGTAATCAATCGGGCGTAATTAATCACTTCTTCACCAACATCGTGCCGGTCTTCCCCGGCAATCAGGCATGGTTGGCCGACCCGAACCTCCAGCTTGTCTCGATTATTCTGGTCGATGTCTGGAAAACGACACCGTTTATGGCGCTGCTGCTGCTGGCGGGGTTGCAAATCATTCCCGGCGACATTTACGAGGCAGCCGATGTCGATGGTGCAGGGCGAATACGGCAGTTCTTTAACATCACGCTGCCGCTGCTGCGTCCGACGATTGCCGTCGCGCTGGTATTCCGCACCGTTGATGCGATTCGCGCCTTCGACGTGTTCGAGGTGCTGCTGGGCGCACAACGCCAATCCATGGCGACGTACAATCAATTCGTATTGGTGCAAAATCAGCAGTCCGGTTATGCCTCCGCTATCGGGGTGACGATCTTCGTCATCATCTTGATCTTCACCATCATCTACGTTAGAGCACTGGGGGTAGCAACAGAATGACCGCACAAAGTATCTCTCAAGACAAACCGAAACGGGACGTTGGGCAAAGACCCTTTGATCCGGTGCAGTTTGCGCGGCGTGCCCTCTTCTGGCTGCTGATTATCATCGTCGCCGTCTATACACTGGGGCCATTCTACTGGGCACTGAATTCGTCTTTCAAAACGGAAGCTGAAATCATTCAGCCGGCGACCTATTTCCCACAGAATTTAGTCCTACAAAATTACCAGTCGGTCTTTTCCAACGACCTGTTCACGCGCAGTCTCGCCAACAGTGCGATTGTGTCGGGAATTACGGTCATTCTGGCGCTGGTGGTCGGGTCATTCGCGGCGTATGCGCTCGGCAGGCTGCAATTTCGTGGTCGCACGATTATGTTGTACCTCGTGCTCTCGATGACGATGTTCCCGCAAATTTCTATTTTGTCGGGGCTGTTCGCCATCACCAGAGAATTGGGGGTGTATGGCACAATCACCGCCATGATTATCACCTATCCAATCTTCACGCTGCCGTTCACCACATGGGT
>CAZTLI010000196.1:0-9312 GCA_964614375.1 uncultured Anaerolineaceae bacterium | reverse complement strand
CGTTCCAACTTCCATAGACGGGCAAGACTATCTTCAAGGGGGCGGATCGCTTCGTCTATATCAACGACACGCTGTACATAGCGGTCAAATTCCTTATCGTGGTTGCGCCAGATTTCGTCTGTAGACAGGGTATATTGCTTCCAGCGTTTCTGGTCGTCGGCCTGCCAATCGTTCCATTCTTGTCGGAAGCGTTCTTCACTCAAACGCTGCATTTCGGCAACTTCATTGATGCGCCGTTCTAAGCGATCACCAATACGTTCAAAATCGTCAATAATGCGTTTCATATTGCGATAGGCTTCAGACCATGTTTCAAAACGTTCCAGATTGCGCTGCATCGCGTCATCATTTTCCCCAAACCGCTTGACCAAATCGCTAATTTGCTGGTCACGCTGCTGCAAGAGCAGCGTTTGCTGGTCAATAAAGGCTTGAATCTGGTCCCGGCGTTCGCTTTCACTGTTGAACACTTCCTGCACACGGCGTTCATTGCGTAAGGCCAGTTCTTCTATCAGAGCTGTTTTTGTCCGCACACTGTCAATACTCTTACGCAAGTCGGGGACTTCGGTTTCCGATTCAGAAATACGGCGCGCATCTTGACGACGCTGTTCTTCGAGAAAAGCCAACCGCCGGTCTGGTTCTTCTTGCAATTTGACTAAATCTTCAACGCGCTGCTGCAAACTCGTCACTATCGTCTTCATCCGCTCGCGCTCGGCGTTGAGATCGGCGATGGACATGGCCTGCTTTTCATAACGCGACACTTTTTCTTCCTGTTCAGCAATCGACCGGGTCAACGTTTGAAGTTGTAGTTCATGACGGCGATCCGCCTCGCGTTCGGCAGTCAGGCGTTTGGCTTCGGTACTTTCAAGCAATTGTCGCATTTCGCGCCGAATCAATTCCTTGAGTTCGCCCTCGCGTTCACTCGTGACCATCGAACCCTGCATAACGGTCTGCTCAGATTCAATACTGTTCATACGACGCTGAAAGTTCTCAATAAGCTGCTGCTGTTGGGCAAGGCGTTCTTCCAACGTCGCAATCAAGGATTTATCGCGGCGGCGTTCTTCATCCAACCATTCAATCATTCGGGCAGCCTGATTAATATCCATCTATAGTCCCTCCGGGTACACGACCCTTCTCGTTTGCCCTTTTGCAGTCCGATTATAACACAAGCCCTGTATTGACTGAACGATAGCATTACGTTATAGCTTCGGATAAAAATCTAAAGAAATGCGAACATTAGACAGATGCTTATGGATATTTTCCGGCGTTACGGCACAAATGTTTGCCGCTGTTCATGTCATCTACTATACTTAAATTTAAATAAATCTAACGGTAGCTAGTTGTTTGAATTGGAGACTTACAAGCATGGTTACATATGCAGACCGTCCCTGGACAAAACGGTATGATCCAGGATGTCCGGCGACACTTGAGTATCCTGATATACCGCTGCATCAATTCTTGAGCGACAGCGCCAAAAAATTTCCCGCGAACCCGGCGATTATCACCAGTCTACATCTGCCGTTGTTTGGTCGTCGTGCCAGCACCATGACCTATAAAGAACTCGATTCGCTGTCCGATGCGCTGGCAGCGGGATTGGTAGATTTAGGGCTAAAAAAGGGTGATCGTGTGGCCGTGGTTATGCCCAATTGTGCCGCCTTCGTCATCAGCTTTTATGCGATTTTGAAAGCTGGCGGCGTGGTTGCGGCGACGAATCCCACCTATCCACCCGACAAATTACAGTATCAACTCAACGATTGCGACGCCGAAATCGTCCTCACCCTCACGCTGTTTTACAACGCAGTCAAACAGGTACAATCCAAGACTAAGGTTAAGACGGTAATTGCAACCAACGTTAAAGAATATTTTCCCGGATTGGGCAAATTCCTGTTCACCCTCGCACGCGAAAAGAAAGATGGGCATCGCATAGAGCAGTTGGGCGCAGGCGATGTGTGGCTGCAAGATGTCCTTACACGTCATGCAGGTCAGCGCGCCAAAGTAGCTGTAAATGGCGACGATTTAGCCCTGTTTCAATATACTGGCGGCACGACGGGCGTCTCTAAAGCGGCAATGGCGACTCACAGAGGTTTAGTCGCAAATGTAATGCAGATGCACGCCTTTCTGGGCGAAGATATTCCGCCCCAGAATGAAATATTTATTGGCGCGCTGCCACTATTTCATGTGTTTGGCATGGTCGCTATCCTCAGTCTCGGCATCAAAATGGGCGCACGGATTGCACTTGTCATTAACGCGCGCGATATAGAAGACCTATTAGACACCATCAACACTTTCCAACCGACGCTGTTTCATGGTGTTCCTGCCCTCTATAACGCGATTAACAATCATCCCGCTGTGCGTGAGGGTAAAATCAACCTCAAGACAATTCGCGCGGCGATTAGCGGGTCTGCGCCATTGCCGCCGGCCACTAAACGCGAATTTGAGCGTCTGAGCGGGGCATCGCTGCGTGAAGGATTCGGCATGAGCGAAGCGCCCACAGGCACACATTTTAATCCGCTGAAGGGCGAAAATCGCACAGGGTCGATTGGCATTCCGCTGCCCGATGTCGATTGCCTGATTGTGGACTCTGACGATGGTCAAGCGATTATTGACGTGGGTGATGTGGGTGAGCTGATCATCTCTGCACCCAACGTCATGAAGGGTTATCATGGAATGCCCACCGAAACGTCCAATGTGCTCCGGGAACGCGACGGTAAAATCTGGCTGCATACCGGGGACATCGCCCGCATGGATGAAGATGGGTATTTTTATATCGTAGACCGCAAGAAGGATATGGCGCTCATCGGCGGCTATAATGTGTATCCGGCATCTGTCGAAAAGGTACTCAAAGACCACCCGGCTGTACTCGAAGTCGGCGTTGCCGCCATTCCACATCCCGAAAAAGAGGGGCAGGAATCGCTCAAGGCATGGATTGTCTTGAAGCCCGATCAATCCGCCACTGAAGAAGAGTTAGTTGAACATGCCGGTAAACACCTTGCACGCTATGAGATTCCAACACGGTTTTCATTTGTCCCGGAACTGCCAAAAACAGACGTGGGCAAGACGCTGCGACGGGAACTGGTACGAATGGAAATGGAAGAACGCGAGAAATCGGCGGCAAGCAGCTAAACATCAACAGGGCGGCGGACAACCGCCCTGCTCAATATTAATGACTAAAAATTCCACAGTTTATGGAGAACTGAATTGATGACCACTTACCTGGATCGCCCCTGGGTGAAAAATTACGACCCCGGTGTACCCACAAGCCTCGAACCCTATCCTGATCATGGAATGCACGAACTGTTACGCAAAACAGCCAGAGAGACACCTAACAATATTGCGCTTTTGACACCAGCCAAACTCCCAATTGTTGGGTGGCAAGATAAAGCCATAACGTTTCAACAGCTTGACCAATGGTCGGATGCGCTGGCAGCGGCAATGGTCGATATGGGGCTAAGCAAAGGGGATCGGGTTGCTATCGTCATGCCCAATTGTGTGGCGTTTGTATTGGCCTATTATGCCACGTTGAAAGCCGGGGGTGTGGTCGCGGCAACGAACCCGACCTATCCACCCGGAAAGCTGCAATATCAAATCAACGACTGTGATGCCAAAATCATCTTTACACTCACATTGTTCTATAACACGGTCAAACAAATCCAGACACAAACCAAAGCCACCCATGTGATTGTTGCCAACATCAAAGAGTATCTTCCCGGACTGGGAAAATTCTTGTTTACAATTGCCCGCGAAAAGAAAGACGGTCACCGCATAGCGGGCCTGCAAACGAACGACCATTGGTTGCAAGATGTGCTCGTAAAATATGCGGGTCGTAAGGTCAATGTGGATGTCACCGGGGATGATTTAGCGCTATTCCAGTATACAGGCGGGACAACGGGTGTCTCTAAGGGCGCGATGCTCACCCATAAGAATCTCATCGCCAACATGCTGCAAATCATGTCATGGACATCTGAAGATACCGGTGCGTTTGGTGATCTAACCCGCAGTGACCTGCTTTATCTCGCGGTGCTGCCATTGTTTCATGTGTTTGGATTGGTTGTCCTATTGAGTCAGGCCGTTGCATCTGGCTCAAAAGTTGTGCTTATCGCCAATCCACGCGAAACCGACACGGTAGTTGGGGCAATCGCCCATTACCAGCCGAATGTGTTTCTCGGCGTACCTGCTATGTACAACGCGATTGTCAACCATCCTGATGTCAAGTCGGGTGCTGTCACGCTGGATTGTATTCATATTGCGAGCAGTGGCGCGGCCCCTTTGCCACCTGCCACACGTCGCGATTTCCTGAAATCTGGGGGAAGACGCCTTAATGAGGGTTACGGTATGAGCGAAACATCCGCCGCCTCACATTCCAATCCGCTGGTCGGTGAACAACGCGATAACTCTGTTGGTTTACCCTTCCCGGATATGGATATACGCATCGTGAGTCTGGATGATGGCGAAACAGATGTGCCCATTGGCGATGTGGGTGAAATTGTCATGGCTGGCCCCAATATCATGCAGGGCTATCATGGGATGCCTACCGAAACATCCAATGCGCTCCGTAAAAAAGACGGCAAAATCTGGCTGTATAGTGGCGATATTGGTCGAATGGATGAGGACGGCTATTTTTATATCGTTGACCGCAAAAAGGACATGGCGCTCATCGGTGGCTTCAATGTCTATCCCACGGCAATCGAAAAAGTGCTCAAAGACCACCCGGCGGTGCTGGAGGTTGCAGTTGCCGCGATTCCGCACCCCGAAAAAGAAGGCCAAGAATCCCTCAAAGCGTGGATAGTGCTCCAAGCAGGGCAAAGCGCCACAGAAGCTGACTTCATCAAACACTGTGAAAATTTCCTCGCGCCCTATGAAGTGCCGCGTCGCATTGGGTTCGTAAATGAAATACCGAAAACGGCAATCGGCAAAACGCTGCGCCGCGAATTGGTGCAGCTGGAAATGGATACACAGGAGAAAACCGTCACCCGGAGTTAGCCGATTTGGAATGCGTGTCCGGCGGGGTATCTGTGGCAGCGGGTTGTGAATGTTTGTCAAACGGCAAGTAATATCCCCGATAAAAGGCCCGTGCCGGACCGCGATTCATATACCACACCACATATAGGGGTATCAACACCGTCGCAAACAATCGACTCCATAACAGGGGTGGGCCAACCTCCATTGCCGAGCCAATTCCACCCTGCTCAAAGCTTGGTGCTGTGACCAAACCCGGCAAAATAGTGAACAGCAGATTGTAAATCATCAGCCCAACGACCATCACCATCATGATAAACCGCATTCGCGCAGGGCGTCCGCGCCATGCCAGTAGTGATATGACCAAAAACGCGACCCCAAAAATCCCCTGTAACAGCACATCGATTACATTAACGCCCAGAATATTCGCGCCGCTGGCAATACCTGCGCCTTGAATGTTGATTTGATTGTTGATTGAAAAGTAGAAAAAAACCTGCATTAGCGGTAAGCACGAAAACAACGTCAAACTCGCAAAAATCGCTAGCGATACGCCTAAAGGTCGTCCCGGTTTGGATGATGGCACAACAGTCCCCTTATGCCTAATGTAACTTCAGGTTTATTGCTTGATTAGTCTTAAGCGGCAGCCGGGACTTAACCCGTTGCTATTTAACACATCAAGTCTGATCTCGCACCGAGTTTACCCAATCGGTACTGAAATTTCCCGGATTCTATCATAACAGGTGTTTACTTTTTGTGTGTTAATATCCGTTAATGTTTTATGCCGTGTTTGTGCTAAGCAAACTAATCATTAAGTGGTATTTATCTTAAACTGTTGCTATACTGTTATAATTATAACTAGGCAGCGTAGACTGTAAGGTAGTCCACATTGAAACTCCATGATTTAATTAACCATGCCTACCAAAACCTGCTGCGCGCGTTAGATAATACCCGCGCAATCTTGCTCCATCCAAAGAGTCGCTTTAGATCTGTCGTCATCGCCAAATTATTAAATGACCCGTCGATTACCGCTTTCTATTATGCCATGGGGCCAGATGATATTGATTTACCTGCATTTATCAACAGTATGACACACGACTTGATAATCCAACACCCTACCTTCGGTAGACACCTAAATTTGTTGGAGGAAGTAACCCTGCAAAATAGCCAGAATAATTTTGACCTTATCCTTAATACGTTTAGTCGGGAAATTGCCGAATTAAGTGATGAATCCTTTATCCTTATATTTGACGAATATGACCGCAGCGACCCCGCCGACGACATCCAACGGTTTATCGAACGACTGACGACCATTTTGCCAGAGCACTGTCGGATCGTGATAAATAGTCGCACACTGCCGCGTCTCCCCTGGGTGGCAATGATCGCTCAGAAACGCGCGATTATGCTAGAGGATGACCACATCATTGCCCGCGATTTTTATGGCGTTGATCTCGAACGCGATGGCATACTCGAAGTCTATGCGTTGGGGCCGGGCTATGTTTTGCTCAACGGCACGATTATTGACAATTGGGAAGGTCATCTACCGCGCCTGTTATTATTCTTCACGTTGAACCGCCCCGTCGTCACCCGGTCAGAAATCTGCCAGGCATTCTGGCCCGATTTAGACCCCGACCAGGCCGTAAACGTGTTCCATGTGACAAAAAGACGCCTGCACAAAGCACTTGACCTTGACGTGTTGGTGCATGATGAAGGCTATTATCGTGTCAATCCAGAGATCAATGTTTATTATGATGTCATGGAATTTGTGCGAATGCTTATGAAAGCGCGTGGCAGCGATAATCCTCAGGAAATTGAGGCCGCATGGCAGCGCAGCAGTGAACTATATCGGGGGCAATTTTTACACGGGCACGATGACGGCTGGATAGTTGAACGGCGACACGATTATGTTGCAGGCTATATCGAGACATTAGATCACCTGTCGAACATCTGGCTTAAACGGGGGCGGAACGAACAAGCCTTAATGCTCATCAAACGGGCAGTCGATGCCGACCCACAAAATGAGGCGCTTCACCGATACCTGATGACCATCTTCGTGCAGGTCGGGCGACGCAGCGAGGCGGTTGCCCACTATCAAAGATTGTCTGCACAATTGAAACACGCAGGCCGTCAACCCGAACCGGATACCAGAGCACTTTATAACGAAATAATCTCATAACACAGGGTTATACACACAAAAAGCCCATTCATGTGATGTGGGCTTCTTTTTTCATACCCCCGGAGAGATTCGAACTCCCGACACCAGGCTTAGAAGGCCTGTGTTCTATCCTCTGAACTACGGGGGCTGGATTAGGTGTAAAGCACATACAGGATACGCACCAAAAACCAATCTGTCAACAGTGACACCACCCTGGCAGGCCATAAAATGTCGCTGGTTTTTTGTGTCGATTCATAGCACCACATACAACCAGAACATATTTCCCATCCTCCCCTATTGTGCGGGTTCTCACAGTGATGTACAATCAATGAAGACAATCGGCGCGTTTTACGGGTGATTTTCTTGGCGATTATCACATCATATTGTGTTAATGTGCGCGCCCCAATTCTCGATTTCATCTCATGTTTTTAGTTCAAAATCGGTGGGCTAATGCCCGCCAATTGATGGGTTTGTGATATTAAACCAGTGAGGAGTGGTAATGGCGAAAAACGACGCTTCCGTATCCCAGCAATACTCTGAAGATGATATTAAGTATCTTGACCCAATAGAACATATCCGGCGCCGTCCCGGTATGTATGTGGGCGGAACCGACAGCCGGGCGCTGCACCATCTCATTTATGAAGTTGTGGATAACTCCATTGATGAGGCATTAGCCGGACGTTGTGACCAGATTACAATTACCCTTCACGAGAACAATGCCGTATCGGTGAGCGATAATGGTGCTGGCATTCCTGTTGGTATGAATAAAGAATTGGGTATGTCTACACTTGAAGGCGTTATGACAAAAATCGGCATGGGCGGAAAGTTCGATAACAGCGCCTATAAGGTCAGTGGTGGTCTACATGGTGTCGGTGTCTCGGCGGTAAATGCCCTATCGTCTGAACTCACGGCCTATGTGTTCCGTAATGGGGCTATGTATGAACAGCATTACCAACGCGGCGTTCGTATAAGCGATGTAACTGAAGTACGCAAGTTGGAAGCGGGCGAACCAACAGGTACAACGATCAGTTTCGTCCCCGATTATTCCATCATGGATCACAACGAATTCAGCTATCCAACACTTGTACAACGCTTTCGCGAAATGGCTTTTGTCACCCGTAAAGTGACGATTACGCTCCGCGATGAGCGTACTAAACCACTGGCCAGAGAAACAACGTTCTATTTTGAAGGCGGTCTGCAATCGTTTGTTCGTTATCTCAATCGCAACCGTCGCCCCTTGCATAACCCGGTTTATGCTGAACGTGAGGTAGAGATTACACCCGAAGGCAAAACGCCCTTTACCGTTGGTGTTGAGGTCGCTTTCCAATATACAGACTCCTCCACAGTCACCGAAATCGCGTTTACGAACACGATTAATACACCGGACGGCGGCACACATTTGACCGGCCTGCGCTCTGCCATCACCAGTGTCATTAATCGGTATGCCCGCAAAGCCAATCTCCTGAAGGAGAAGGAAGCCAACTTCTCTGGCAACGACACGCTTGAAGGTTTAACTGCCATTGTCAGCATCAAGCACCCCGACCCGCAGTTCGAGAGCCAAACGAAGGTAAAATTGCTCAATCCCGAAGTGCAGGGGGCGGTCTCACAGGTGACGGCAGAAGCCTTCAGCGAGTTTCTGGAACTGAATCAGCGCGAAGCCCGAAAAATCATCGACAAGTGTATGACCAGCAAACGCGCCCGTGAAGCCGCGCGGAAAGCGCGTGACCTGGTTCGCAGCGGGCCGAGCCTGTTGGAAAGCAGCACGCTGCCCGGTAAACTGGCAGACTGCTCTAAACATGGCGAAGACGCCGAAATTTATATTGTTGAGGGCGATAGCGCGGGCGGCTCGGCAAAACAGGGCCGTGATCGCCATTTTCAAGCGATTTTGCCGCTGCGGGGGAAGATTCTAAACACAGAGCGCGCCCGTCTGGATAAGATACTCGACAACAACGAAATCAAGGCGCTCATTTCCGCCCTGGGCACAGGTATCCATGATGACTTCGACATTAATAATCTGCGTTATGGGCGCGTGATCGTCATGACCGATGCCGATGTCGATGGCAGCCACATCCGCACGCTGCTGTTGACCTTCTTCTTCCGGCACATGCAAGAGCTTATCCAGAATGGGCATCTATATATCGCGCAACCGCCCATCTTCCTGCTCAAAAACGGCAGAGACACACAATATATCTATGCCGAAGCGCGGTTGA
>CAZTLI010000195.1:0-9379 GCA_964614375.1 uncultured Anaerolineaceae bacterium | reverse complement strand
GGCAGCACCTGTTCGATCACGATATTGCTGTTGAACCAGCGATTATCTACGCGCCAATGCACGCGGAAGGGTTCGTCAAATATGTCCGGCGACACCACATCCCGACTGTTAAATGGCAAAAAGAACGCAATTCTGGGCAAGCCTTCAGGCGGCGCATACTGCAATTCCAGAAACGCCGCCGCGACCATTGCACCAGTCGCATCAACCACCGATAAACGATAGGTCGGCGGGATGAAATCCAGCGGATGGGCAATCACAAGGCGGTCTGTCTTTTCGGGTTCAAAATCCTCGCCAATGAGCGCCCATTGACCGCCCACAAGCGCGTGCATCTGCATCCGGTCATCCTGCCGCAAACCCACCGCCCGCCAGCTAAAATTTGCCGCTTCCACACCCGCCTCGACTCGTGGATAACTAAGGGCGTCATTATCCACCGTGAAGTATTCAATGCTGGGCGTCGATTGGGCGTGGGCAGCGATGGATGTCAGCACGATGAACCACAATCCCAGCACGTAACGCATGGGCTGCTCCTCCGGGCTTTTTCACCATTATATGCGCGATAGCTATTGGCGACTGGCAAGTGTCGGGCAATAGTAGGGTAATGACATAGCGGCTGGCGCATAGATGAACCTGCAAAGGGCACAACATGCGCTGCGGAGAACACAGAGGGGACGGGTAAAGGGCTTCCAGCAGAAAACCCCGCCAGGGGCGCATTACTGCCTATGTCAAGTCGTCGCTGTTGAGGGTGCGCTTGCGAATGCGGGTGATGGTCATCACCAGGCGTTCATCCGGGTCGGGGCAGACCACCAGTGAATCGCGCGCCAGCCAATCATTGTCGGCCAGTTCACGCTGTTTCGCTGCCAACAGGGGTAACGCTGCGCTGAGGGCATAGATACAGAAATGTTTACCATCGGGTATTCGCAAGCGACTGCTTTCGGTGAGTTCAAAACTGTCGCCCACCGCCATGCCACAGACCGAACGGCCTTCTATCGCCGTCACCGTGACGCGCAGGTCATAGAGGTCGAAGGGGTGTGTCATGACTTTTTGCCCCAATAGCGCATGATGGTGATGCCATCATTTTCGATACCGAAGAATTTGGGCAGTGGAATCGCCGCGCCCATTGTGAAAATCAGCAAATTTTCCAGCGCGAACCAGACCGCCAAAAACAATTGTACGCCACCGATTGCCTCAAGCCGCATTATCAGCACCGCGCCAATCGTCATCATAGCAGCACTGATAAACGGTCCGCCCAATGCCCGCAGGATGTGAACGTGATTGGGGAGTGCGGGTTCGTCTGGTGCATAAAGCGATGTGCCCAGCACACCCCAGAAGCGAATCCCCTTCATCGGATGCCCAACCCCGCGCGCCACCCACGCATGACCCAATTGATGCACGAGTTCAGAAAACCAGTGCAGCAGCATGGTAATAAATCCCCCGACTGCCGACTGTGCCATTTCGATTTGCATGATGATGTTCATCAGCAGTACGGCGACCACCCAGACAATCACCGAACCAATGACCGCCGATGGCATGACCGAAATCTGGATGCCGAATATCCGAAATAGGGAAAACTCGCGCTTCATCATGCCCGCTGCCTTTCTCGTACTATGGGCTGATTATAGCGCCAGAGTTAGCCAACCTGCCACCTCATGGCGATGTCCTATGCGATTACTTAATCCGATGGATCGGATTCGGCGCGGCCTGTGCGGATGAATTCGGGACGCGGTGGTTGGATAATAACACGACTGGCTTCGACCCGACTGGCGACTTGACCATCTTCGCGCACCACGTCATAACAGACTTCTTCAATGCCCGGTTGACCGGGACGCGCGATTTGCTGTGTGCCCGCGGGCAGACGCGGGTCATTGATGGTATGGGTGCTGAAGGGGACAGGTTGATTTTCACATTCGACAGTCTGCGTCACGCGAATAACCTGAATCTGCATGCCGTCGGCAATCAGCGTCTCGGGTGGCGGTAGGACACGGTCTAGCGGGGTCAGCGTCACACCGATTTCAATCAATACGTCCGCCACTGTCGTCGTGCCCACGCCCGCCTGCGAAAACGTATCCGTCATATCATCCACCAGCACGCTGACCGAAATCACGGGTACAGGCGTCGGGATGGCTGTCGGCGGCGCGGGGATGTCTAAATCGGCGACGCGCAAATCATCGGGATTGAAGGTATCACACACCACCCGACCCCTATCGCGCAGTCCCCAACCCTGTGTGTCGCCCGCGAGCGCAATTTGCAACCATTGACCGCTGCCATCACGCCCGGTCACGACCACTGTCGTCCCGCCCTGCACTGTCCCGACCACATTATGGGCGACATTCGGGCCAAAATGCAGTTCCATCGTCGTCGTTACTGTACACGTCGCATCGACCACTTCGATGGTTTGGACCGCTTCTTGGGGATTGCCCAGCGCATCTTCGGCATAGAGCGATAGGGTGAAGGTCGTGGTGGGGATGCCACTCACATTTCCAATCGCGTCGGTGCTGGAATAGGTCGGTTCGACCTGTGCGTTCGAGAAATTCTCCAAACCCGCGATACGTGTATATTCCGCACCCGGCACGCTCCATTCGAGCGAGAGGGTTTGCACGACATAGCGCAGCATTCGCGTCGGCGTGACATTGAAATAATCGACGCGCATCGGTTCATAGACGCGCACAGGCTGACTCGTCGCAATCACATTCGCATCACCATTGACCGCGACCAGTTCCACAGTAATCGACCCCTGCAAACCAGTGGTATCGAGCGCATAGGTCGTGCTATCACCCGGTATGCCCAATTCCAGCACCACCCCATTCACGCGCACGGTATAACTTTCGGCGTCACGCGCCGTCCAGGCCAGTGGCAGCGGCGTGCCTTCAATGATTTGGGTCGTGCCGACGGTGAAGGTGTCGATAATCGGCGTTGGGGGCAGCAGCAGCGACGGCAGCAGCAGCATGACCAGCGCAATCAACGCCAGCACCACGCCCCCAATCGCCCACGCCGCCCACGTCGGCAGCATCGGTGTGACCTGGACGCGCCCCGCGACAGCCGTCGTGAAGCCCGCCGCATCGTGCGATTTGACAATCAGGTGGAATTCATGTTCACGCGGCGTCCCGACCAAAAACGGCCTGCCCGGACGCACCGTGCCCGATATTTTGCGATGCTGCCCTGGTTCGAGCGTCAATTGACGCGGTTGAATGTCGAAATTGAGATTATTGCTTTTGTCGCGCCCGCTGATGCTGATAGGCAGCCGATTATTGCCTTGATTATGCACATGCAGCGCGAACGGATCGCCACCGAGAATCGTCTTCCGGGCCAGCGCCACCCCAAAACCGCTGTAGGGCAGCACCCGCACCAGCAGCGGCGCCTCGAGAATCTGGTCGGGCTGGTCTTTCATCGCGACGCGCACCGTGACCGTATAATCACCGGGAATGCTATCGCTGCGCCGGGCGGGTTTGAAGTTCAGCAAGACCGGTGTGGTATCCCCCGCCGCCAACGACAATTCCGGGCGATTAATCCGTACCCATGCTTTGGGCATCCCATCGGTGGTGACCGTAAAACGCTGGTCATCGTCGCCCGTGTTGGTGATATACAATTCAGCCGATGTATGCGCGCCGGGTGGGATGGCGATTTCTGGCCCGCGCACATCGATGCGGAAAGCCTGTGTAATCCGTTCGACCCGCTGCGTTTCGTCACCAATCGCTTCCATCGGCACAGTCGGGTCGTCGTCCACCGGATGATACAAAATGCGTAAGTGCCCCGCCTGTATTTCTTCCACACCTTCCAGCACATGCGGCACATTACTATCCAACTGCACGCCATCAACAAATGTGCCATTCGCCGAATCCATGTCCATAATACTGACCGTTTCGGTTTCGGGGTCGCGGGTGACCGAAAAGTGATAGCGCGACACCGTGTCGGTGTCCAGTTGGATGATATTATCGCTGTGACGACCTAATGTGACGGTATCCGCGTCCAGCATAAAGGTCTCGAATCTACCATCAGGCCAGAAGACATCCAGGCGACCATACGCCATAATGCTGCTCCAGAGCTGTTTACGAGAATACAATGGCTCCCTACACATTTATGATGAGCCAACTATAATATTGTAACCGCTGCTTGCCCGCTGGCAAAGTAAGGAAAAGGTCGCGGGTGGATTTCACAAGCGGGATAGGTGCAGAATCTCCTGATAAGCAGGTGTATCCCGCGCCACGTTGAAACGTGCGGCTAGCCCGCAAGTCACGTCATCTGAAGCTGACAAAACAGCCCAATCGCGCGTTGCACACGACAACAATTGTCCACTTCAGTGGATGTGGCACTGTGGCAGCCCGATGAGTTATCGTCTGGCGCTGGACATCTGTTCGTAATTTTTCACGCTGCTTTGCGCGCACTGCCAACCAGCGGATGACAACAAAACAGCCGACTGTTATCACACACAATCGGCTGTGGAAAGATCGCAAATACCGTTTCTGGTCTAGGTCACGCGGTGGCAGGCTGCCCAATGCCCGGGACTCACCTCAATCAACGGCGGGTCGGGTTCTTCAAAGCACAGGTCAAACGAAACCGGACAGCGCGTATTGAAATTACAGCCCGTAGGTGGATGCGCGGGATTGGGCACATCGCCCGACAAAATAATCCGCCGCCGCTTACGCTCCACTTCGGGGTCGGGCACGGGCACAGCCGACAGCAGCGATTGGGTATAGGGATGCTGCGGATTTTCATACACTTCGTCCGTCGGCCCCAATTCCACAATCTTGCCCAGATACATCACCGCGACACGATTACAAATATGCCGCACCATGCTCAAGTCATGGGCGATGAACAAATAGGTCAGGCCGAGTTCGTCTTGCAAATCTTCGAGCAGGTTGACAACCTGTGCCTGAATCGACACATCCAGCGCCGAAATGGGTTCATCAGCGACAATGAACGAAGGTTGCAGGGCCAGCGCCCGCGCGATGCCGATGCGCTGCCGTTGACCACCGGAGAATTCATGGGGATACCGATTGACATAATAGGGATTCAAGCCCACCCGTTCCAGCAGCATCTCGACATATTCTTGCCGTTCACGGCGCTGGGGCATGATGTTATGAATGCTGAGTGGTTCGCCCACGATGCCACCCACCGTCATCCGCGGATTCAACGAGGCATAGGGGTCCTGGAAGATAATCTGCATCCGTTTACGTATCCGCCGCAGGTCTTCGCCACCCATCGTCGTCAATTCGCGATTTTCAAACACCACCGACCCCGATGTAGGCCGATAGAGCTGTAAAATGGTGCGGCCTGTGGTGCTTTTCCCACAACCCGATTCGCCCACCAGCCCCAGCGTTTCGCCCTGATACACGTCAAAATTCACACCATCCACCGCGCGAACAGACCCGACCTGTCGTTGGAAAACAATGCCCGATGTGATGGGGAAATGTTTTTTCAATTCCCGCACACTCAGGATGACTTCGCCTTCGCCATCGACCCGGGCTTTTGCGTCGTGTTCTACCATTGAGCTAACCATTTTCCGCTACCCTTTCTATCTCGCGCACATCGGCCCAGCACGCCATGGTATGACCCTCATTTAGCTCGCTACCCGGCACAGGGTCTAGCGGAGGTTGTTCTGTCCAGCACTGTTCCAGATCAAGCTGCTGCCGTATCGCGCAGCGTTGAGCAAAGGGGCAGCCCTCTGGATCGTTACGCATATCGGGCGGTGACCCTTCGATCTGTTCCAATTTACCACCACCGCGTTGATCGAGGCGGGGCAGTGAATTCAACAGGCCGAGGGTATACGGATGGCGTGTATCGGCAAAGGCCTGGTCTATCGGCCCCCGTTCCATGATGCGCCCGCCATACATCACCTGAATCGTATCGGCAATCCCCGCGACCACGCCCAAATCGTGCGTAATCCAGATGATTGCCATGTTGAATTCGTTTTTCAACTGCTTGACCAGCTCGATAATTTGCGCTTGAATGGTCACATCCAGCGCGGTGGTGGGTTCGTCGGCAATCAACAATTTGGGATTGCATGACAGCCCTATCGCAATCATCACACGCTGGCGCATCCCGCCGGAAAATTGGTGCGGATAATTACCCAACCGGTTAGCGGCATCGGGAATACCGACCAGATCCAGCAGTTCAGCGGCGCGCCGATTGGCTTGTGTCTGGTTGAGGCCAAGATGCAGTTTAATGGCTTCGGTGATTTGTGTGCCGATCGTCAGCACGGGGTTGAGCGAGGTCATCGGGTCCTGGAAAATCATGGCGATTTCCGACCCGCGCACCAATCGCATTTCTTCAGACGACAGCTTCAGCAGGTCGCGTCCTTCAAACAGCACCTCGCCATTTTCCACTTTCCCCGGTGGGCTGGGTATCAGCCCCATGATGGAAAGCGCATGAACACTCTTACCGCTGCCGCTCTCGCCCACAATACCCAGCGTTTCGCCCTCATGGAGTTCATAAGAAACGCCGTTGACGGCATACACCGTCCCTTCCTGTGTATAAAATCGCGTTACGAGGTCTTTGACCTCCATTAAAACGCCCAACGAGAAGCCCTCCTCAATAAATATCTTTTCCTGTATGGAAATTTTATTAAGACCTTGAGTTTGCCTAACTACACGCACATTGTCAAGCAAAATTAAACTCATCCTCATGTTATATAATGAAGATGAGTCAAATTTTTACATTTGTGGCGGGTAAAACAGGGTTTTTCAGCGCGTCGGAGTCGTATCTGCCGATGGGATGGCATGGCGATTTGTCATGTACCAGTCGATGACTTCACGCAGCCCTTCGCGGAAGTCCGTCGTCGCGCGGAAGCCAAATTCCTGTTCGGCGCGGCTGACATCCAGCTTGCGGCGTGGTTGCCCGTTGGGTTTGGTCGTATCCCAGTGCAGGTCACCCGTATACCCAACCAGCTCGCGCACCAGTTCCGCCAGGTCGCGAATGCTAATTTCAAATCCGCTGCCGATGTTGACCGGTTCTGGCTTGTTATAGTGCGCCGCTGCCAGCGCGATACCCTGCGCCGCGTCTTTCACATATAAGAATTCACGGGTGGGCGAGCCATCACCAAACAGCGGCACATGGCTATCACCGCGTTCTTTGGCGTCGGTCATTTTGCGAATCATATCGGGGATGACGTGGGCATACTTCGGGTCGAAATTATCGCCGGGGCCATAGAGATTAACAGGCAATAGATGGATGGCGTTATACCCGAATTCATCACGATAGGCCTGACTCTGTACCAGCAGCATTTTCTTCGCCAGACCATAGGGCGCGTTGGTCTCTTCGGGATAACCGTCCCACAGCGTCTCTTCACGGAAGGGAACGGGTGTGAACTTGGGGTAGCTGCAAATCGTGCCGATACCGACAAACTTCGCCACCTTCGTCCGGCGGGCATGTTCCAGCAGCAGGGTGCCCATCATGATATTGTCATAGAAGAACGTGCCGGGATGTTCGCGATTCGCGCCAATACCACCAACTGTCGCCGCGAGGTGGATGACCATTGTCGTGCTGGGATGATCGCGATACAGACGCACCACAGCCTCTTCATGCCGCAGGTCATAATCGACACTGCGCGGCACGACGACGCTGCCCGCGCCCAGTGCTTGCAAGTGTTCGACCAGATGACTGCCGAGAAAGCCGCTGCCACCCGTGATAATCAGGTGTTCATTGCGCCAGTTGAAGGTGGAATTGCCCATATGTCGTTCCCTTCTTGCTGTTTGAATGGGCGCACATTGTAGCACGCCCACAACCCCCATGACCAGATAAATAATCCGGCGCTTGCCCTACTCTATGTAGACGGGATGTGCAAAATCAGCGACAGGTCAAACCAGTGATGAGGGCTGAGGTCGTGCGCCATCCGGCCCTAAAACTCTGCGGCCTCAAGCGCGGGGCGTCAACAGCGGGATTGGTTGTGCTAAAATAGGCGCGAAAGGGTCAGGGATGAGCGCATGGGAAAATCCAAATTCTCGGTTGCCCATAAAGACGCACGAATAGTCGCGGTGATGGAAAAAACCGACCATAAAACATTGGCGGTCTGGGCAATGACGTGTGCGGAGCGTGTGCTGCCCTATTTTGAGGAGACCTATCCAGACGACCAGCGCCCCCGAACCGCCCTCGAAACCCTGCAAACATGGATTGAAACGGGCGAGTTCAAGATGAAGGTCATTCGCAAGGCATCGCTGGACTCCCATGCCGCTGCGCGCGCGGTGGGTGAGGATAATCCGGCGCGCGCTGCTGCCCGTGCCGCAGGCCAGGCGGTGGCAACGGCCCACGTCTACACCCATGCGATTGGCGCGGCAAATTATGCCCTGCAAGCCATCCACAGAGCCAGCAGCGCGGCGGCTGCCGATGCCGCTGTCGCCAGCGAACGCGACTGGCAATATCAACATCTGCTTGAAATAAGTCATGCGTGATGCGTCACACGTACCACGCGCCTTATATCCCCATAGATAAATCAAGGGGCTTTACGGCGCACATTGGTAAATGTGTCGTACTATCCCATACACGCTGTTGGTCATCTCTTTTAAGCCAGCCGCTAGCGCCCAGAGGCCAGCAGCCATGTTCATTGAGCGTTAATTGAAACCTGGCGCGTTCTCTGTTAAGATGTGAAATGTTTGAAAAAATTCAAAAGTCGAACGTAAATCATCGGTGACCACACACTATCGTGTATGATATGTGAAACTAGCGCTCGACAAGGAGAAGGATGAGGTAATGGTAGAATCGACGGTTGAACAACGTACTGGCGCAGAGACTGTGGTCTGGGATTTGTCGCCATTGTATAAAAGTGTGGATGACCCGGCATTTGACCGTGATATGAAAGCCCTGCGTGAACGTGCCGACCACTTCGCCAAAACCTATCGCGGGCGCGTGGGCGACCTCGATGCCGAAGAGATGGTCGATGCGCTGAAGGAAGCCGAGTCAATATTCGACACGATGGGGCGTCTGGGGTCATTCGCCAATCTGAAATATACTGAAGACACCGGCAACCCCAGATATGGCGCGCTGCTGCAAAAAGTCACCGAGTTTTATAGTGAACTGGGGCAGAAGGTCGTGTTTTTTGAACTGGAATGGAATGCGCTGGATGATGATCAGGTCGCGCACATCCTCGCCGCTCCCACCCTCAGCGACTATCGCCACTATCTCGAAGCCGAACGCCGCTTCAAACCCTATAAACTGAGCGAAATCGAAGAACAACTGCTGATGGACAAAGCCGTCACCGGCAACAATGCCTGGGTGCGCTTCATCGACCAGGTGGTGAATGCCATGCGTTTTGATGTCGATGGCAAGGAACTGACGCTGGAAGAAACCACGTCGCGCCTGTTTTCGCCCAATCGCGACGTGCGGCAGGCGGCGGCGGAGGCAGTCACCAGAACGCTCAAAACGCGCTTGATGGAAGCGACCTTCGTCCACA
>CAZTLI010000194.1:0-9478 GCA_964614375.1 uncultured Anaerolineaceae bacterium | reverse complement strand
CTGTGCCGGCCTTCATCCGCGTACTGCCAGCGATGACTTCCGGGCCGACGGGCAGCGCAATCGCAATATCGACCTCTTCTAACAATGGCGCGGGTTGGTTACAAGCGATGCCAATGGTCAGCGCGCCGATTTCACGCCCATAAGCCACTGCACCCAACGCATACGGGGTACGCCCACTCGCCGCAATCCCGACGACGACATCTGCCGCCGACACCTGCCGCGCTATGAGGTCAGTACCGCCCGCAGCAGTGTCATCCTCCACACCTTCGACAGACCGTGTGACCGCAATATCACCGCCCGCAATCACCGCCTGCACCAGTTCGGCAGTCACACTAAAAGTCGGGACACACTCCGCCGCATCCAGCATCCCCAGACGCCCACTCGTGCCCGCGCCGACATAAAACATGCGCCCGCCGGAACGCAATCGTGCGACAATACCCTCAATCGCCCGTGCAATCTGTGGCAGCGCGGCCTCAACCACCCGTGCAACTGACTGATCTTCACGGTTAATCCGCTGGATGATTTCTTGCACCGATAGGCGGTCAATGTCTGTGGTGTTGGGGTTAATTTGTTCAGTGAGCATGACGTGCCTCTTTTAACTTTGCCAGTAATGCTGCGCCAATCGCTGGTTTGTGGTGTATCGGTGGTGGAGCGGGCAGTTCGAGCATCGCGGTGACCGCGCGACTGAGCCTGTTGTCCGATATGAGCAGGCCACCAGCATACGTAATCGTGTCGCGGTCAAGCTGGAGTGTCGTTTGCACATGCACTGCCAATCGCGTCAAATGTTCCGCCGCCTGTTCAATAATCGAACCCGCCAGACTATCACCTTCATCTGCGACCTGTAATACTGTCTCGGCAAGCTGCGCGACATCGGCGGGCTTGGCGGTGTGATACATCCAGTTAATGAGCGCCATCGGTTGTTGAATGCCGATGCTTTGCATGATGCGCTGCGGCAAATCGGTATTCTCCGCGAGACAGAGGTCGCCGACCTGCGTTACGGTTCGGAGCGCCTGAGCGCCAATCCAGTAACCGCTGCCCTCATCGCCCAACAGATAGCCCCAACCACCCGCGCGATGACTGCGACCATCCCGCGTCAGACCATAGGCGATACTGCCCGTTCCGACCACCAGTACAAAACCATCCAAACGCCCACGCCCGCCAACCAGCGCGATTTCGACATCAGAACTCGGATAAATTGCCGCATCGGGCAGTAGGGGAGTCACGATGTCGCGCAGCCACGCGGCGGAATGGTCGGCAGATGCGCCCGCAATACCAATGCCTACACCCGTTACCGTTGCTAAATGAGCCTGTGCTAAAGTCTGCCGGATAGTCAGTTGAATACGCCGTGCCGCTTCATCACGCCCGATACTGCTGGGATTGACCCCTTCGCCCTGCACGGACGCCAATTCGCGGAGGTCATCATCCACAATGACCACGCGCACATGACTGCCGCCGCCGTCGATGCCCATCCACATTATAACCAGCTCCGTTTGATGAGCGCGGCATAATTATTACCCGGCGTGATTTGCCCCAGGACTGTGCCATGTGATGCGCCTGTTTGTGCGGGCAGACAGCCCACGCGATTGTGCCATGTCTCATAGGCCAGCACCGCGAAAACCAGCGCCTCTTTGAAGTCGCTGTCTACTCCAATGGCTTCGTGCGTCTGAATTATGGTTGCTGGCAGCGCGTCGGATAGCATCTGCACCAGTGTCTGATTGCGTGCGCCACCGCCACCAAGTATGACCTCAGGCGGTGAATGCGGGGCATAACGTTGATAGGCGTCGGCGATACTGTGAGCCGTTAATGCGGTCACTGTCGCCACAATATCCACATCGCGCAGATTTCGAGACCGACCCGTCACCAGCAACTCAACCGCCATCGCTGTACTGAATAATTCACGCCCGGTGGTGCGGGGTGGGGGCTGCTGAAAGTAGGGATGGGTCAACAAATCAGCCAGCCAGGCCACATCGACTGTCCCTTCAGCCGCAATTGCGCCATCCTCATCATAGTGATGTGTGCCATTGGTAATCATGGCGACCAGCGCATCAATCAACACATTGCCGGGGCCAGTGTCAAAGGCCAACATGGGCGACTGCATATCACTCAACGGGGGCAGCAGTGTGACATTGCCAATCCCGCCGATGTTCTGCACGGCCCGCCACTGGTCGGGATGACGTAACAGCAGCCAATCGACATACGATGTTAGGGGCGCGCCTTGTCCCCCTGCGGCAATATCGCGCTCACGAAAGTTGCTAATCGTCGTGATGCCTGTCCGCTCGGCAATGACTGATGCCGAACCAATTTGCAGGGTCGATGTGACATGCCGATTGTCCACATCGTGCCAGATGGTCTGCCCATGCGACCCAATCAGGTCAATGGACTGCGTATCGTCAGTAACCTGTCGAACTGCATCTGCGAAACGTTCGCCGAGTTCAAAGCTCAAACGACAAGCATCGTCGATTGTCCCTGGCGAACATAGCGCCAACAAGCGCCCCCGGAAATCACGCTCATAGGGCACACTCACCGTCGCGAGGATTTGTGCGCGCAGGGCAGGTGGCGTGCCGTCAATCTCACAGAGCGCGGCGTCAATGCCATCAAGTGATGTGCCTGACATCAATCCGACCACCTTCATGCCAACGTCTCCATGATGCAGTCATGCACCTGTCGGCGCAGTTCGCGATGGCCAATGACATCACGACCCGCATAGACGCGATTGGTCAACAGCGCGACAACCACCGCATTCGCCGGGTCAATCAACAGCGATGTGCCCGTAAAACCCGTGTGACCGAACGTGTCCATACTCATAAGGTCACCGGCAATGCTGTTCTGTGGCGAACGCAGCATCCAACCAAGCCCGCGCCGTTCCATGCCGGTGACGGCCTGTTCGGTGCGTGCGGCCTGCCATAAGTCAGCAGAAATGGGCAAGATTTCGCTATTCAGCCACACTGTCCCCAAACGCAGTACATCGTTCACCATCGCGAATAGTCCGGCGTGTCCCGCAACACCGCCAACGCCACAGGCATTTTCATCGTGGACTTCACCCCACACCCGCCGTTTCCGCCAGGTTGAGTCGATTTCTGTCGGGGCGATAGTCTGGCGGTCAATGTCGTGGTCGCGCACAGGATTGAACAGTGTTTGCTTGAAATTGAGGGGATGCAGCACCTGCTGCGTAATTGCTGTCGCCAAATCTGTCCCATTGAGTCGAGCGACGACTTCGCCCAGCAACATCAACCCGACATCACTATAGGTAACGCCCTCACCTATCGGCGCAACAAATCCATAGTTACACAGCCGCTCAACAGCACGTCGCCAGCGTTCATCCGGTGCTATGGGGTCAACCTGTGGCGGTTCGACTGGTGGCGGCGCAACGGTATATACATCGCGCCATGGGGGTAGGCCGCTGGTATGGGTCAATAGATGCCAGAGTGTGACGCCTGCCGGGTCTACGGTTTGACCTTCGAGGCCATCGGTGACAGGCAAAGGTTGCTTCGTATGCGGGTCTTGACCGCCTTCAATCAGACGTGGTGAAATTGCCCCAAATTCGGGGATAAATTCGATTAGAGGCGTATGCAGCCTGATGTCTTCCCGACTCATCAGGGCAAGCAGCGCCGTCGTCGTGAAAAGTTTCGTCAGCGACGCCAAATCAAACCATGTGGATAATCTGACGGCATATTCGCATGTGTCGGGGTCAATATACCCCCATGCTCTGGTGAACACCGTATCGCCGCGATGATAAACTCCCAGACAGACCGCTGGCGTGATGCTTTCCAACGCAGGCGTGATGAGGGCGTCGAGGCGCTGCTCACGCATGATGGTCTCCGTCATAAAGCAGATAGGGCGCGGCAAGAGCTTTAAATTCAGCCTGAAATGTGCGCCAATCGGATGTGATTGTGTCAATACCTGCGCCTTCGTCGATTAACTGCCGGGTGCGCGTGTCGCCGATGAGTCGGTCAAAGTGTTGTATTCCGCCTGCGCGATAAGGTGGCAGCCACGCAAAATTATCGGGATATAGATGGCGAATGGTGACAATGACCGTGAGCCACGTCGTCAACGGGCAATGACGGTTCGCATTCGTGATATGCGCTTGCACACCGCTGCACAATGCTCCGGCGTATTTGCTGGCAGTGGGCTGGAATTGATGTGGACGAAAGCGCACGCCATCCAGATTAAGGTTATTGAGCGTTTCCGCCAGCGTCCAACTGTCGATATAGGGTGCGCCCACGACCTCAAATAACAGCGTCGTACCGCGTCCTTCGGAAAGTGTTGTGCCTTCGATGAGACATGCGCCGGGATAATGCTGCGCGGTTGTGAAATTGGGCATATTGGGCGATGGCGACACAAATGACCTGTTGATGTCTGCCCATGTCTGGTCACGTCCCCAACCATCACACCGATAGACAATCACATCGGCCTTACGCGGATTCCACCGGTCGTTGATGAGGGTCGCCAGCTCGCCGATGGTCATGCCGTGCTGCACTGGAATGGGATAACGTCCGACCAGCGACGCCAATTCGGGGTCAAGCGTACCACCGTCGATTGTGCCGCCCAGTGGATTGGGACGGTCTAGTACCAGCACAGGCACATCATATTCACCACAGGCTTCGACAATGTGTGTCAGCGTCCACAGAAATGTATAGTAGCGCACGCCGATGTCCTGAATATCACACACCATCAGGTCAATATCCATCAGCATCGCCGCTGTGGGACGATAGGTGTCTCCATACAGGCTGTAGACCGGGAGGCCTGTACGCGGGTCTGTAGCCGTTGCGATTTCGATGCCATCCCCCGTCGCGCCACCAAAACCGTGTTCGGGGCCATATAACGCTACGAGATTGACCACATCCGCCAGCCGCAACACCTCGACTGCCGGCAGCAGATCGCGATTGACGGCGCTCAAATTGCTGAATAAGCCAATGCGTTTGCCCTTCAGCGGCGCGAAGTCATCATCTATCAGGCGGTCTATGCCAAAGCGCATGGTCATACCTCGACAGGTAAACGACCCGTCGGTTCAAACAGGCCAACCAGTGCCGCACTCACCGCTCGCAATGATGGAACGCTATCGCCCGCCGTACATAGCACCGTGCCACCGTCCATCAATGCGGCGTCATAGGGATTACGCAGCGCCAGCAAGATGATGTCCGCATCCATCTGACTCAATTGGCGCACGGCATCGGCCTGTTGACTATTCAAATGGGCGTTGCGCGTGGCGATAACCAGCACGTCGGCAGTTTGCGCCTGTACGGTTGCGATGTGCTGTGAAGTAGGTTTTGTCGGCAGTGTCATCACTTGTATAGCAGGCAACTGTGACCGGACAAAGCGTGTGAGATGGGTGCGGGCTTCATCTTCCTGCACCAGACTATCGACACCGGGCGAAAATTCCACCAGCAGCACCCGCCGCTTATCATCCGCCTTGAGGGGCAGCACGTTTGCCTCTGCGCGAACGAGTGTGACAGCGGATTGCGCCGCACTGTTGACGATATGCTGATGGTCATCGGAACAGATTTGAGCGATGTCGGGCTTTTGTGCTGGGAAGCGCGCTTTGAGGGCGGCAATACGGCGATTGGCACTGTCCACAACAGCTTCCGATACAGCACCACGTTTGACCGCCGCCAGCAAATGGTCGTAGGCTTCGGCCTGTAGATCGGGTGTATGCGAGAACAGGATGAGGTCTACACTGGCATTTGCCGCCCGCACGACAGACTCGGCGACGCCATAATTGTCAGCTATCGCTTTCATTTCCATGCAGTCAGTTGTGACCACACCATCGAATTGCAATTCATCGCGAATCAGACGGTGAATCACATGCGGAGATAACGTCGCGGGATGCTCGGTATCGAGTGCATTAAACACCGTATGCGTGGTCATAATCGTCGCCAGACCGTGTGCAAGCGTCTCGCGATAGGGCAGCAAATCGTCTGCTAAGAGTTGATTGAGGTCAGTGTTCAGGCGTGGCAGTGCCAGATGCGTATCTATCTCGGTATCGCCCAAACCGGGGAAGTGTTTGGCACAGGCCGCGACGCCATTAGACTGGAATCCCCGCACCGCCGCCGCTGCCAGTGTCGCCACACGCCGCGAATCACCCCCAAACGAACGTGTACCCACGGTCGGATTAGCCGCGTTATAAGAAATATCAACGACAGGGGCATACGTCCAATTGATGCCGACAGCCCGCATCTCCCGCGCGAGGACGCCCGACACCTGTTCAGTGACCCGTTCGCTGTCCGCGCCGATACTCGCCAGCGCCAGCGCGCCGGGACTTTCTGAAAAGACCTCACGCATCCGGGCGACCGTGCCGCCTTCCTGGTCGATGGAAATGAGCAAAGGGTACGGGGATGCCTCGTGAAGCTGCGTCGTCAGTGCCGCCAGTTGTGCGGGGGATTCGACATTGCGCGCGAACAAAATCACGCCGCCTAACCGTCCCTCTTGCAGCCAATCCAGGAAATAGTCAGGCGCGGTCAGGCCATCAAAGCCCGCCATCAACATTTGTCCGACACGATGTTCAATTTTTTTCATAGGTTCGTCTTTGTCTTTCACTCCCCATCAAACGGGCGCGGAATTTATAACGGTCACCGTGATAGGCCGATTCGACATATTCCATTGGCCTATCCGGTTCAATATAGGTCACACGGTTGATGCTCAGGACAGGCGCGCCGGGATGCAAATGCAGGATTTCGGCTTCTTCGTCCGTCGCCTGCCGCGCTTCCCACTCTTGATCGGCATAAATCAAGCGCAGGTTGTAATGCGTTTGCAGCACTTCGTAGAGCGATTGCTTTGAGAAATCGAAACGTTCCAAAATGCCATCGCAATATTCAGAAATCAGATACGCCGTCTCCAGTGCCAGCGGTTGGTCATTCGCCAGGCGCACCCGCTTGAGCATCACCACCGAAATGCCCACAGGAATTTGCAAACGACGGGCGATGTGCTCTGTCGCCGAGACGATTTTTGCGGCAATCACCCTGCTGGCTGGACGTTGACCGCGTGTTTCCATCTCTTCCGAAAAGCTGGTGAGTGTGTCCAGGGTCTGGTCGATGGGTTCATCACTCACAAATGTCCCTTTGCCCACCTGTGTATAGAGCTTGCCATCCAGGACCAATTCTTTGATGGCTTTCGAAGCGGTCAATCGACTCACGCCGAACTGCTCCGACAGGCTGCGTTCAGACGGTACACGATCATGGGCTGCCAGTTCGCCAGAGTGAATTTTATAGAGAATGTACTCTTTGATTTGTTCATAATATGGCTTTGAAGAATCGGGCTTCAGCATAATCTCTCTATCCCCCTTATCTCATCAATCGCCAGACAAGCACCGCACCAACAATCAATATTAGACCAATCCCACTCGCACAGATACTGATGACAAATTCACCACTTTCTCCCGGTTGGAGCACCGCCGAAAATAGGCCGCCAATCAGGATAAAAAATCCAATCTGCAAAAAGGCGCGCAGGGCATCACGGTTCATAAGCGGCGAGCTGCCCCTCTGCCGTCAATGGTGTACAGGCCACCCCCTGTTGAAACCCGTCGGCCTGCGCCAACTGCGGCACGTCCATATCACAGATACCGGGCTGATAAAATGGACAGCGTGGATGAAAGGCGCATCCGGGCGGAATCGCGGTCAAACTGGGAATATCCTCAGACCGTAACTGCATCGGCTGCTTTTTACGGGTGATATCCGGGTCGGCTTCGGGCACAGCAGATAGCAGCGCCCGTGTATAGGGATGTGCCGGATTCATGATAATGTCTTTTGTCCGTCCGATTTCGACGATCCGCCCCAGATACATCACCGCGATCCGACCTTCCCACGCGAAATATTTTGCCAGTGCTAAATCGTGTGTGATGAATACAATAGATAGGTCAAGCTGGTCACGCAAATTGTGCAGCATCTTCAAAATACCAATACGGATGCTGACATCGACCATACTCACGGCTTCGTCCGCCACAATCAAGCTGGGATTGACCGTCAACGCGCGGGCGATACTGACTCGTTGGCGCTGACCCCCACTGAGTTGATGCGGATATTTGTTCACGATGTCGCCGGGTGGTGTCAAATCCACCAGGGTCAGTAGCTCCCAGATGCGCCGCCGCAGTTCATTACGCCCATTGACCATCTTATGCCGCTTCAATGGAAAACCGAGTATCTGTCCAATCGTGTGCGATGGATTGAGCGATGCAAACGGGTCTTGATGCACCAATTGCATCGAACGCCGCTTGATGGCGCGGTCTTTCGGGTTGTAATCTGCAATCGCGCGTCCATTGTAGAGCACTTCACCATGCGACTCATCCAATAAGCCCGCGATGATTTTGCCAGTAGTCGTTTTGCCACACCCACTCTCGCCGACCAAACACAAAACCTCTTTTGGATAAATCGGCAGATTGATATTCTGCAAAACCGGGATATGCTGACGTTCCTGCTCAAATGAACGATAAACGCCGTTGAGTTCAACCAGTGGTGACTGGGCCATTACGATATCACCTTTTCACGTTGTTGGCGCACGTCTTCATGATGATGACAGGCCACACGATGCACCTCATCGAATTCCACATACGCCGGCTGCGTATGCGTACAGATAGCAGTTGCCAGTTTGCAGCGCTCGTGGAATTTGCAGCCTGTCGGTGGCTCAATCAAATCGGGCGGACTGCCCGGAATGCTCTGAAGTTCTTGTGAACCGATGCTCAATCGCGGCGCGGCATCCAGCAAACTCAGCGTATAGGCGTGGCGCGGATGATAAAATACTTCATTGACCGGCCCCACTTCGACAAATTCACCCGCGTACATCGTCGCAATCGTATCCGCAATTTCCGCCGCGACAGCGAGATCATGGCTGATGAACATGATACTGAAATTCAATTCTTCGCGCAGGGTTTTCAATACCTCCAGAATGGATCGCTGCGTTAGAATATCCACTGCTGTGGTGGGTTCATCCATAATGACGATTTGCGGTTGCAGCAGCAAACTCAACGCCAATAACACACGCTGACGCATCCCGCCGCTGAGTTCATGCGGATAAGCACGATAGACGCGCATGGGGTCAAGCCGCACTTTGGTGAATAGGTCGAGGGCCCGCCGCTGCGATTCGGTTTTGCTCATACCGTGCGCCTTGCCCGTATCATGCACCATATCTGCGATGCGAATCACCGGGTTGAGTGAATTCAACGCGCCCTGAAAGACCATTGAAATTTCTGACCAGAGGAAGCGTTTTAAACCTTTATTGGAGAGCGCCAGCACGTCAGTCTGTTTACCGGAACGGTGGGTATACAGGATTTCGCCGCTTTCAATCTGTGCCGATTTGGGCAGTTGACGAATCAGCGTCTTATTCAGTGACGATTTGCCACAGCCACTTTCGCCAATGACCGCCAGTGTCTCGCCTTCATGCAACTCAAAGGAGACGTTACTGACCGCGCGCACCCGCCCGCGTTCGGCGAGGTAGCTCATAGACAGGTTTTGCACACTCAGGACGACGTTTTCGGTGTAGGACATGATGA
>CAZTLI010000193.1:3792-9486 GCA_964614375.1 uncultured Anaerolineaceae bacterium | reverse complement strand
AACTGGACATGCCCCGGCGACAGGCCATGATACGCGGCAAACGGCTGCATCTGACGCCCAATGAGTATGGCATTCTGGTCGCGTTGATGCGGAATGCTGGTGAAGTCGTCACGCACGATGACCTGTTACGGGCGGTATGGGGCGATCATTATAAGGGCGATTTTTCGGTATTGCGGGTGAACATTTCGCGTCTGCGCCAGAAAATCGAGGAAAACCCGCGTCGTCCAACGTATATCGTGACCATGCCCGGACAAGGTTACTGGATGCCAACCAATCGGACGTGACGCCGACAAGCCAATAGCGCCCAGACCCGTTCAGCCCGTCAGCCACAACACCGCAGTGAAGCGTGAATTGTGGTGCTGTATTGTGTCATAAACACCTGCCATCATCTATTTCTCATTAGCGTGCAGAAGCGCGCTTTTGTTTTGTTTCATTTGCTTTTCTGTCAATGCTGTGCCTTATCGACTAAACAGGTATCTAGCCCATTGACGGAGTTTGTGTTACCCTATCGACAATTGCTAAAGGGTTATCCTAGCCAACCGGGATTTGCCCGTGCGCGCGCTAAACATCGGTGGCTTTACGATCAGGAGAATTTGCTCATGCCCGGTGATTACGGCGTCCTAGCGCCCATCTATGACCGTTTAGGATTTTCAGACTTTGCCCGTTCAGTCACACCGAGTTTATTAAATTATGCCCAACAAAATGGTTGGCTAGGTCGTCGTATTCTTGATTTAGGGTGTGGCACCGGGGCGAGTTTGCGCTGGTTTGCTGAACATGGCTATATGGTTGCGGGTGTCGATAATGCGCCCGAAATGATACTGGTCGCACGCGCCGCGTTGGAACAAACCGGCATCAACAGCATGTGGGTCGAACAGGATATACGTGCGCTCACAGGCGTCATTGATCCGGTACACCTGGTGATCTCACTGGGCGTGATGAACGAACTCGAGGGACTGCGGGATTTAGAAGTCACCTTTAACAACATACACAAAGTCCTGGCAGACGAAAAAATGCTCATATTTGACTTATATACTATCGAAGGACTCTCGCAGCGCAGCGCAGACGAAAATAGCATCACTTACGATAGTGAGGATTTGACCGTTATCTGCGATAACAGTTACGACTTTGATCGACAAATTCATACACGGCATTACACCATTTTCCAGCGTACCGATACAAATTGGATACGAGCCGATGCGCTCCGGGTCTTACGCGCCTACCCGGTTCAAGCGATTGCGGGTCTATTAAAACGCTGCAACTTTGATGTCAAAGCGGTTTTGAATCAATCGTTACAACGCTATGAACCCAACAAAATGGGTACGCACAGGGTTATTTTTGTCGCCGAGAAGCGATAACCTCTTTAATGTAACTTTACTGGTAGCGAGTAGGTCGAAAGCAGTTACATAATGGATACTGTCATACAGGATGAGCACAAACTAGAAAAACACGCATTGGAACAATTTGAACGCGAATTACCATTAGATGCGGATCACACTGCGTTGCGCGTTGTTGTGGGTCTGGCATTTTTGGTAACAATTCCAATCGCCTATATAGTAATCAATGTCGTATGGACAGCAGAAAGTGGTATCAATTTCATTGGGGTGTTCGGTGGCCTGATCATAGCCTATGGCGTTGCCTGGCTGCTAGAACGGACGCTGCGTACTCGTTGGAAAAGTGGTCGCGTCCTCCATATTACGCCTGCACAAGTTGCGATCAAGAAAAATAATCGGATTGAATTTGCTGTTGATGCTGCACAACAGGTCAATGTTTTGATGTGGCGGTTCATAGTCAAGAAACGAGCACGAGTGCCAAAAGGCTGGTATATGATTGCGTGTGCGCTGGAACAAGAAGACACCTATATCGCGATGTATACCTTCATCTCGCCAGACGAGTTTAAGGCAATGGCAAACAACGGTCAATATACGGCCCTTACGAGCAAAAAAGACGCGCAAGACAAAGACGGCAAAGACATGCGTCTTGCGGGTGAACAACGGCGACTTCATATTGCCGAGACTGCGCGCTGGATGCACGGTGGTGAACTCGCCAGAGAAGATTTCGACACCTATATTGCTGACTTACGAGCACACTTTCCCCGATGGATGCCCGCACTCAATTGAGACTATTATGGATACTGGCGGCACTGGTGTTATTTGTGTCGCCTTCGTTCGCCCAACCCCCGCCTGAACTCACCGCAGGCACATCGGTTGAAGGGATGGTTGCTGCTGGTAGCGATGCCCGCTGGACATTTCAAGCACGCGACGGCATGGTATTGTCATTCCGTGTTGAGGCCTTGCGCGGCAATCTCGACCCTGTGCTCTCTATTGCCAACGACGCTGGCGTCGTCCTCATCGCCAATGATGACTATGACTACCCCAATCATGGCGATGCCGTGCTTGAAGCGATAACCATGCCGCGCACGGGTCTCTATACGGTCATTGTTTCCGGGTTTGCAAATACGGAAGGGGATTTCCGGTTGACCATACAACCCGGTTTCACCATCGAAACCTATCGCGAGAGATTTGAAGGTGTTGGTCAATGGCAAACACTGGGTACTGTCACTGCTGAACAGGCGGATAACAGCCTGGTGTTGACCATTGATGGTGTACAAACCTATGGCATCGCCATGACACCCAATATACCCATGTTGACCGATTATTACGTACAAGCCAATATCGCAGAAGTCACAGGGCAAAATGGTTGGGTCACTGGATTGGTCGTGCGGCAGCAAGACGCCACGAATTACTACATGGTCAATGTCAATAACAGTGGCTTCTGGCGCTTCGTCGCCAATACACCCGACGGTGAGGTCGTGCTGCGCGATTGGACGCCCCACCCCGCGATTGTAGCTGGCGAAACCCAATTTACTTTAGGCGTACTGGCGAGCAGAGCCTCGTATTCGATTTATTATAATGCCCAGTTTATCGGTCAAATTGATGACAATCGGTATGTGGACAGTGGCTTCACCGGCGTTGTTGCCGGGACAGTGAGTGCCGTCGGCAGTTCTACGCGCGTTCGCATCGACAATCTCATCATCACCACACCCTTGCTGGTCAACAATGAACGCATCTTCCCGCAGCAGCTCATCATGGGAAGTCCATCTTATGTCGTGGGTTCATTGCAACGACAAGGCATTGCGCCAGCAGGCGGAGAACAAGCCCTGACAGTAACTGAAAGTTTTGGGCAAAACGTGCGTCCCGGCGTTGGGCGAATCATATTGGCACGCGGTACAACCTTCACTAACTTTGCCCTTAGCACCCGCTTCACATGGGTCACTTCTGGCGCAGATTCGGCCTGTGGGTTAATCTTTCGCAGCGTCGATGACCTGAACTATACTGTCGCCTACGTGCATCAGGATGGCTCGTATGAAGTCTCGCAACGAACGGGCGATACGTTTCAACCGGGTCTCTTCGGCGCGGCGCCACCCACGACGAACAGCAACCATTTGCTGATAATCGCCAATGGCAATACACTCCTCTATTATGTCAATGGATACTATGTCGGCTCAGTGGCGAATCAAGCCCTTGCCGGAGAAGTAGGCAATGCGGTGGTGAATTTTGAATCTGTCGATACATCGTGCCAATTCACAGATACCTGGTTGTGGCGCTGGGAATGAACAATTCTTGCATATCCGCTCATCGCCGCCCTTGAGTCATTTAATTGGTTTAATCTGTCACCATTTCGCACATTGTCTTTCCTGAACCCATGCCTGATACCTTTACGCTAGGAGACTGATTTGTCGCCGTTAGATGCCGCCATCCTTCGTACAATTATCTATGCCGACGTTTTCAACTTTCCCTTGAACGTGGTGGAAATTCATCACTTCTTGATACACGATGAATCCATAGATATTGAGCGCATTGAACACGCCCTATCCACATCAACATGGCTGGATGAACGCATCGAAAGAATTCAGAACTGCTGGATACTGCGCGGACGAACTGGATTAATTGATTTACGGATCCAACGCGAACAAGCCTCACACCAATTATGGCCTAAGGCGCTCGGTTGGGGTGGACGTTTGGCACGATTACCCTTCGTCCGCATGGTCGCCCTAACAGGCGCGCTAGCGATGCACAACGCCGCTGATGACGATGATGATCTCGATTATTTACTGGTCACTCAACCGGGACGGGTTTGGTTGGCGCGCGCGTTTGCCATTCTGATGGTGCGGATAGGTCGGTTACGCGGCGTAGAAATCTGCCCTAATTACATTATTTCTGACGACAGACTCATGCAAAACCGCTGTGACCTCTTCACGGCTCATGAAATTACACAGATGGTGCCTCTCTACGGATTTCAGATGTATCGCTGTTTTTGCAAAGTAAATGTCTGGACAAGTACATATTTACCAAACGCCAATACGGTATTTCACGCAGCGCCGGAGGCAAAACCCGGGTGGATTTGGTCGAATAGCAAACGGGGATTAGAGTGGCTGCTTTCTGGTTGGATAGGGGACAAGCTCGAAAATTGGGAATATCGCCGCAAATCACGGCGCTTCATCCCGCAATCACATACTGAAGATTCAGCCGCAGAAATTGATAACCAAACAGTCAAAGGCCATTTTAACGATTATGGTCACCCGGCACTCCGCCGTTATCAAGAACTCCTCCGGCAGTACGATGTAGAGGAAAGACCATCACTCTCTCCCGTTGGCGATTAAGTAAATCAATCTTTCAAACAAAAAGACCCAACCGTTGAAGTCGATTGGGTCTTGTATTTTAACGATGCGGTACTCGTTTAGCCACCCATCACCGTACCGAGTGGTGAACACGCCGGGCACGACCCATTAGGACGAATAATCGCATAACCACCCATCGGGTCACTATCCCAGCGGGTGAAGTTCACGTTCCAGATAATCATCAAGCGTACCCGACCAGACGATGCAGCCCGCGCAGCGGCATCGGCTAACCACGCAGCATGTTGTGCAACAGTGGTATTGTTCGCCCATGCAAAGCCACCCGGAATCGGCGCACCCATGCCTTCGCCCGACAGATAGCCCAATTCAGTGAAACAAACAGGCAATCCTCCGAATGGCGCGTACCCGCGATTCAGCATCGAGCCAAAGTAATAGGTGGGATATTCGCCACGCGGGTCGCCGCTTGTAGTACCCGGTGACACAATACCTTCGTTATAGTGTAAACCAACGCAATCCATATATTGCGCGGCGCCAGCCTGTGCCATTTGCTGCATGAACACGTCATCGTTGCAACCGCCTGTACCACAACCCGCCGCGCCGAAGAATCCCGTTGGCGCAGGCGCAGCACTAATCACCATCGTGCTTGGATTCGCTGTCCGAATAGCATTGTAGGTCGGCGCAAGCAATTGCACATAACTCGCACCATTAATCTGACCAACGGGCCATTCACGATCAATATTGGGTTCATTCCAGACCTCAATGGCGTCCGCGCCTAATGCCGCAACTTGCGCCGCAAATGCAGAGTAGGTCGCTACGTAGCCATTGAAGTCGGCTGCGAGTGCATCACGGTCACCGACCAGCCCAATCAAAATTCGGAATCCAGCGGCATGGGCCGCATCAATAAACTCCTGCGCTTTGCCGAGACCGGCACTAATAGGAAGTTGTTTTTTGACCCACGTCATGCCTGCCGACTGCATCACCGTAATCGCATTCGGTGTTAAGCCATCCACATGACCGCCCAACTCAAAACTGCCTGTTGCACCTGCGCCCGCGACTGG
>CAZTLI010000193.1:0-3692 GCA_964614375.1 uncultured Anaerolineaceae bacterium | reverse complement strand
CATCCACATGACCGCCCAACTCAAAACTGCCTGTTGCACCTGCGCCCGCGACTGGCGCCGGCAAATCACCCACATCAACGGGCGTACCAGAAACTGGAACGGGCGCTGGTGTCGGCGGCGTTGAGAGCAGGTCACAAATTACCACAGCACGCAAATCAAAGCTCACCCGGACTTCATGTGACTGTCCGCGCACTTCCGTGATGCGATACGTCCAACCCCAATAGACGGGCCGCGCGTCGCTAATGTGGACAGCGGTGCTGCAACTATCAATACCCGTTGCACGGTCTTCACGCTGGGGATGGGGTGCCTCCCAATTGTCCTGATAAAATTCCCAGCTGCGAACAATTGTCAAATCGCGGCCTGTAAACTCTTCGAGCGCATCCCGCGCCGCAGAAAAGCCGAGCCAACTTGGGTCACTCGGCGTTGCGGTGGGGTCGATGTCCTGTGCCACGACAACAGGGGTTCCCATCCCAATGGATAGGACAAGCCCTGCCAATAACACAATCGCCATCACCACACTACTTAGCTTAATATTTGCTTTAGAATTGGATTGCATCAACACATGCCTCATCATTTCATTTACTAAAGGTCGCACAATCATACCCGCAACATGGGGATTTTCAAGAATCATCCAAATGAAAAGCCTGCTCGCGTAGGCCAATCGTAGGGGATTTTGGTACTAATCTACATTGCTAGCCGAGCATCTGCCCGATTTCCTCACGAATGAAATTCAGCCGTCCCCGGGCCTCTGCTCCACCTTGCGAAGCAATGATTTGCTCTACAGCGTCAATCACGTCGAACAAAACATCCCCGTGTTCATTGGCATGTTCTGCAACCATTTTCCGCACTGTGTCTTCATCGGGAGCGCCAATGAGGTCATTGATGAAACGCAGTTCCGGCTGCATCTGTGAGCGCAGGGCTTCTACCACCCGATCATAAATCTGCTTGAGGCGTGCGGATGCGTTCAGGTCTTGACGCCGCTGTGCTTCCTGGATGTTTGCGGTCAAGACCGACATGAACATATTGTCAATGTAGGGCAAATTCTCAGCAATCATCGCATCAAGGTCGGGCGTTGTCAGCATTTCTTGTAGAAGCCCTGCCGCTTCTTGCAAAATCGCTTGCTGTTGTTGGTCGATAAGTGTCGTTAGTTCCAGCAGTCGATTGCGAACATTTTCGAGCTTGTCACGTTCGGCAGCAGGCGCCTGTGAAATTCGGGTTGTGAATTCCTGAAAGAAGAGATAATCAAATACGGGGCGCACCAAACCGACCAGCGCCTGAAGTTTTTCGTCTTCGTCCGTGTAGTGTATAACCAAATCGGCGAAATCACTGCGCTGGGGGGCTTCACCCAGCGTCTCCAGGTCGGCACTTACCGCCTGTATCGCTGCTTCCTGTGCCGCTTGCTGCTGTTGTAGCTGCTGCCCAAAACTGGAGTTTTCCACAATCTGTGCCTGCACATGGATGATATGTTGCGCTGCCTGTTCCTGACCATCTTCCAGCATTCGCTGCGCCATCACAGTTAGCATTTGAATAAATTGGGTGTCTATTTCGGCGTCATGTTCCTGAATGAGTGTGGCGATTTCTTCATGTGATGCTTGAACAAATCGTTGAGCCAGGTCGGCACGCTGGCGCTGAGCATCCATCATTTCGCGGGTGACGCCATCGGCTTCTAAAACCTGTTCAATGAGTCCCTGCATGGTAATCGCACGCCTGGGCTGGAACATATAGCCTTTAAAATTGTCTTTGCTAATGCGTCGAGTCAATTCATTAAGCATGTTGCCAATGAGTTGTTCTTGCTGGTCTTTGGTGATATTGAGTTCCATCGGCACCAGCGTAATCAACAATTCCCTGGATGGATCGTGATAGAGAATGGGAACGACCACATTGTTGACTGTGCCGCATTGTGGGCAGCGGAACGCATTCAGCCGCCCCGCAAGCAGCAGGGCTTTACCCTGTGGGTAGACCTCGGTATCAATAAAGTTTTGAACGGCTGCTGGAAATTGTTGTCTGCAAGCCGAACACTGAATTCGCGGTTGGGGTGGTTGTGACATGATTACTCCGTATAAATAGCACCATAGGGGTGCATGAGGGCTATTGAGTCATAGGGTAACACAGCGATTGCTAACGCGGGATAGTAAACCAGAACTTTGAACCGTGTCCGAGATGGCTTTCAACGTGAATGTGCCCATTATGCGCTTCAATAATCGCTCGTGCGAGATATAACCCTAAACCTGTTCCGCTGGTTTTCCGGCTCAGATTGCTATCGACCCTAAAGAAACGGTCAAACACGCGGTGCAGATCATCTTCGGGGATGCCTACCCCTTCGTCACGAATGAACACAACGATGTGGTCGTCAAGCATTTTGCCGCCAATTTCTATTGTTCCACCGTCGGGCGAATATTTGATGGCATTACTGATTAAGTTATCTAGTACTTGCCGTAAGCGTACTTCATCAGCCTGAACGACATCGAATTCCGCCGGAAAACTGAGTACAAATCGGTGGCGTTGGGTTTGTGTCTTAAACCGCTCGACAACTCGTTCCGCTAATTTGTCTAATCGCACCTCACCGATGTTCAAGTCAATGACACGATTCGCCTGCAATTTACTGGCAGTCAGCAAATCGCCAATAAGTTCGGTCAAGCGGTCTGCCTCTTCCTCAATGACTTCAAGGCTGTGGCGAATGACTTCCGGGTCTAGCTCGATGTCATCCCGGCGTATCGTCCCCGCATACCCTTTTATCAGGGCAACCGGTGTGCGAAGTTCGTGTGATATGGTCGAGATGAACGTATTCTGCATTTCTTGAGCGCGGCGGAAGTTGGTGATGTCTCGCACGTTAGCAATGATATTGGATAAATGATTGTCGTCGTCAATTAATGGCGCATAGGTGATGCCAACACTCAATTTCATCCCATCGCGTCGCTGTAAGTCACCTTCTACATACAGGGTTTCTAATGGGGCATTATCGGCTCGACGAAAAGGCCACCCATTGTCAATGGCATCACGCAAATCCGTTTGTTCTATGCGATTCCAGACGATAACGTCGTCCTGATGTAACCCGATAGCGGCGTCTCCCGCCCATCCAGTAATGCGTGATAATGCACGATTAAAGCTGATGACTGTGAGGTTAGCATCCAATATCATAATACCATCCGCGCTGTATTCAAGAATTGCGGACAGTCGCTGCCGCTCCTGGATATTATGTTGATAGAGTTGGGCATTGTTCACAGCGATTGCGGCCTGATCTGCGAAGCTTTGCAATACTTGCATATCATCAGCGGAGGCGCTCGTCTGATAGGAGCGAAAGACAATCAATAATCCCAAAGGCTCATCAGCGAATACAAGGGGAAGTGCAATTGATTGACGTAATTCAGGAGAAATAATCGCTGCAATTTCGCGGAGCTTGTGATTCAACGTTTTTGGGTCAACACCATATTCAGCGCTCGCCATCAGGTCTTGCAATAGCGCATTGAGGTCGTTGATGCGTTCACTTTCCACGCCTGTTATCGCGCGGATGCGAAATGTGGTGCTGTCATCATTACGAAGGGCTATTAGACCGGCCTGCCCTGCTAACATGGCGACAGACGCATTCAGCACACGCCGTAATACCTCACTCAAATCCAGTTGAGCGGTAATAGCGCGGGAGATTTCCAGCAAAAAGTCGCGCTGGCGTACACGGCGGTCTGGTAACGTTAACA
>CAZTLI010000192.1:7379-9502 GCA_964614375.1 uncultured Anaerolineaceae bacterium | reverse complement strand
GTCACAATCAATGTCGCAATACCAAGCCCATACGCACCCCAACGATGATTGTGCCGCATCAGATGAAGGCAGATGGCACTGGTCATAAACCATCCAGCCAGCACCAGCGCGTTGGCATCCATAGTTGAACTGAATACCATCAGCACAAACACGCAGTAAATCAAGCCGCCCAGCGCGACGATTTCGAGTAAACGCAGTGTGGTGAAAAGTGTCGATTCATGGTTGTGTTTGTTCATGAAGACCTCCCACAAATGCTGCTGATATTCCTAATTTCATTATAAATCGACCGGGGTTTCCACGCTGCATCACAGGCGAAAAATGATTACAAATGTAATGGCTGCGGGGTGATAGGCCACTGTGTGAATCGGATTAAAAAAGCCACCCTGATGCAGAGTGGCTCTTGTGATAGGCATTTGTACTTACGCCCGGTTCGTGCGACCATTCGACATGGGGTTATATGAACCATCCATAATCTGGTTGAACATTTCGCTGTCAATCGTTTCAAAATCCAGAAGGGCGCGCGCGACAGTATCGAGTTTGTCGCGATGTTCGATCAAGATATTCTTCGCCCGCTGGTAGGCCGTGGTGAGCAGTCGTTTAACCTCGTTATCAATTTCCTCTGCGTAATGGTCGCTGTAGTCGCGCTGTTCGGCGATTTCACGTCCGAGAAAAATTTGATTGTGACCACTGCCAAAGGTGCGTGGCCCCAATTTTTCGCTCATGCCAAATTGCGTCACCATTTGATGCGCCAATTGCGTGGAACGCTGTAAATCATTGCCAGCGCCCGTCGAGAATTGATTGAGCACGATTTCTTCGGCGGCACGCCCACCCATAAAGGTTGTAATCATATCCTCAAACTGTTCACGGGTGTAACCGAAGTTGTCTTCTTCGGGCAGTGACATCGTATAGCCACCCGCTTTCCCGCGGGGGATGATGGTGATTTTGTGGACAGGGGGGGCATGGTCGAGGAAATAATGGACAACGGCGTGTCCGGCCTCATGATAGGCCGTGGTGTTCTTTGACTTTTCGGTCATCACACGCGAACGGCGTTCCGGGCCAATGGCCACACGCTCCATACTTTCCTGCATTTCGCTCATGGCGATGGCTTTTTTGTTGCGGCGTGCGGCTAGAATAGCGGCCTCGTTGATGAGATTTTCGAGGTCTGCGCCCGAAAAGCCCACCGTTATTCTGGCGATGGCTTCTAAATCGACATCAGCAGATAGCGGTTTGCCCTTGGCGTGAACTTTTAAAATGTCCAGGCGGCCTTTGATGTCCGGGCTGTCCATTGTCACTTTACGGTCAAAGCGACCCGGACGCAGCAGCGCGGGGTCGAGGATGTCCGGGCGATTGGTGGCCGCGATGATAATGACGTTGGTATCGGTATCGAAGCCGTCCATTTCCACCAGAATTTGATTCAGCGTTTGTTCGCGTTCGTCATGACCCCCGCCAAGACCTGCGCCGCGATGTCGGCCAACGGCGTCGATTTCGTCCACGAAGATGATGGATGGCGCTTCGGCCTTAGAGCGATCAAACAAATCACGCACACGACTCGCGCCGACACCAACGAACATTTCCACAAACTCCGAACCGGAAATACTGAAGAACGGCACACCCGCTTCTCCGGCAACGGCCCGCGCCATGAGCGTTTTGCCCGTACCCGGCGGCCCAATCATCAACACGCCCTTGGGCACACGCGCGCCGAGTCGGATGAATTTTTCGGGTTCTTTGAGGAATTCAACGATTTCTTTAAGTTCTTCTTTGGCTTCTTCCGCGCCCGCAACATCAGCAAATGTCACCTGCGGACGTTCCATATCGCGCATCACCCGCGGACGACTGCGCCCAAAACTCATCGCCTGGTCTTGCCCAAACCGTACCGAACGCATCATCCGCCACAGCAGCCACACAATCAGCAATGTGGGTACAATAGCGATGGCGATTTGTAATAATATGCCACCGGAGTCGTTGCCGGGACGTTCGGCATATTGGAACGTGCTGACATCGGTCACACCGTAACTGGCTAAGCGTTCGAACAAATCGGTTTCGGCGCTTTTATAGGCCGCACCATTGGGGCGACCATCATTGTATTCGATGATGATGTCCGTGCTGCCATAGACCGTCACGCG
>CAZTLI010000192.1:0-7279 GCA_964614375.1 uncultured Anaerolineaceae bacterium | reverse complement strand
TGAAATTGAAGACCCATTCAACAACAATGGTGGAGGTGGGGTGTGATTAATTGCACAGAATGCGGGCGTGAGAACCAACCAGAAGCGAAAATTTGCGCGTATTGCGGTTCGCCCCTTTTCGATGTGACGACAGAACGGGCATCAACCCGCGCGCTGGGTGATACCGATTATGAAGAAGGCGAACCACGCTGGGGGTCGGCAAAGTTCAACCAGCACATGCACCTGCAACTCGAAGTGGTAGAAACCAATGCGCGCTTCGTATTCAATGCCGATGATGTCGAGCGCATTGTCATAGGTCGTCCCGACCCGGAAACCAATGAACTGCCCGATGTAAATCTCGAAAAATATGGCGGATTGGATAAAGGCGTTTCCCGTCGTCATGCGGCAATCGTCCGCCGGGACGGGTCGCTGCATCTGATGGATATGGGTTCGCCCAATGGCACCTACCTGAATGGTCAGAAGCTGGTGGCGAATCAACCGCGTGTGCTGCGCGATGGCGATGATATTCGTCTGGGGCATCTGGTGATGCGCGTGACGTTTTATCGCGGCCCCGCATCGACGCCGAGTACCTGAATCCCGGCAGCGCAGTAGCGGCAATGTGCGCCATCGAGTCAGTGTGATACGACGGTACACCGGTATTTTCCTCGTTGGTGTGCCGTTTCTGTTGTGATGCCCTGTTGCTATTGACAGGTTCGGGTGCGGGCGATATTTTATGGGCTGCGGTTGACCCTGCCTGCATAATAGTGCAAAAGCGATGACCGAACGAACGAATGACGAGTGGTTGGCTGATCTAACGGCGCATCCACCCATACAAACCGTGGCACTGGAAGACCTGCGTCGGCGTTTGCAGCGCAGTATTTTTTATTACTTGAGTCAGGAACGCAGCGATTTACGCACCTATTCCACGCAAGACCTCACACACATGGCAGAAGACTTAGCCCAGGATGCGACGCTGCGGGTGATGGAAAATCTGGACAATTTTCGGGGCGAAAGCCGCTTTACAACCTGGGCGAACAAAATCGCAGTGCGTCTGGCGATTAGTGACTTGCGACGCGCCCGTTATCGCGATTTTAGCCTCGATGAGTTGACGGCGGAAGGCGAATTATTACCCCACGCATCGGGTACGGGCAGTGTCGGCGGTAGTGAACCCCCCAATCCTGAAAGGGCTGCCGAACGCCAGGATGTGCTGCAAAAGATAGATCGTGCCCTCAAAGACGCATTGACCGAACGGCAGTATCAAGCATTGATTGCTGTGACCATAAAAGGCGTTCCAATGGAGCTAGTGGCGGAACAAATGGATACGAATCGCAATGCGCTCTATAAACTGGTACACGATGCTCGCCGCAAATTACGCACCCATCTGGAATCACAGGGTCTGACGCTGGATTATGTCTTAGACTTGTTCCAGCAATAGATTAAATTCGTGTAAGAACACCAATCAGGTGTAAGATAGAGTGATGAGTCATCGTCCGAACTATAGCACTGAAACAGCCAGAGGCGCGAAACCAGCGTATGGCACAAGACACGAAACGCATTACGCAACTGATTAACTTCATATTCGATACCCATCCAGGGCATGAAATTGACTGCGAGGCGTGCAACCGCGAATTTCACTGCCTTGCCGAAAAGGTCGCTGCCGGGGCAAGTGTGTATGAGTTGCTGCCCACGATTGCGGCGCATCTGGACTGTTGTGGCGACTGCCGCGAGGAATTTGAGGCATTGGTCGCGATTGTGAAGGCTGAAGATGCAGGTTTGCTCGACACGATATGGCAAGATGAAGATTGATTACCGACAGTCATCGGAATCGCTAGCACGATAAATAAGCACAGAGGAATTGTGAAAATATGAAAAAAGAACGGGTCGTCATCATTGGTTCTGGCCCTGCGGGGTTGAGCGCCGCACTCTATACCGGGCGCGCCCAATTGAATCCGGTGGTTATTGCTGGCAGCCAATTGGGTGGGCAAGTGGCGATTACCTCCGAAGTGGAGAATTATCTCGGTTTTCCGGGTGGACTAAGCGGGCCAGACCTCGTCCAGAAAATGCAGGAACATGCCGAAAGTTTCGGCGCGCGCATCGAATATGATATGGTTGAATCAGTTGATTTCAGTAAAGGGTCGCCCTTTACTATCAAAACACAGCTCGAAGAATACAGCGCGGATGCGGTGATTATCACCATTGGCGCGAATCCCCGTAAGCTGGGTGTGCCCGGTGAAGACCAGGGTATCGGACGTGGCGTGAGCTACTGCGGGACGTGTGACGGTTTCTTCTTTCGGGGTAAGGACATTATCGTCGTGGGTGGCGGCGATTCAGCGATAGAAGAAGCGATTTTCCTCACACGCTTTGCTACCAGCGTCAATGTGATTCATCGGCGCGATTCGCTGCGGGCAGGTGTCCAATTGCAGAAACGCGCTTTCGCCAATGAAAAAATCTCGTTTACATGGGATTCAGTTGTCGAGGAAGTGCTGCTGAATGAGGATGGTGGTGTGTATGCCGCGCGGGTCAAAAACGTCAAAACGGATGAAGTCAGCGAAATCCCAACGGATGGCGTGTTCATCTTCATCGGTCACGACCCCAACAGCGACTATTTCAAAGGCCAACTCGCGCTTAACGACAACGGTTATCTCATTACCGACCAGCGTTATCGCACCAACGTAGATGGGGTGTTTGCGGCGGGCGAGATTCAGGACGAAATCTGGCGTCAGGTGGCGACATCTGTCGGACAGGGCACGTCAGCAGCGATGAGCGCCATTCATTGGCTGGAAGAACACGAAGACGAATTGCAGGAACTCGACCAACCCCTCGCCGAAGCGGGCGACTAGAGTCAACCGGCAAGCAAATTAACAGGGCGCACCCATTTGAGTGCGCCCTGTGTGATTCTCAGATTAAAGACAAAAGTTTCACCGCCAGGACCCAAAGCTGCAAAGTCACACCAGTGTGTTTTGCAGAGGGTTGGTCTCTTGTCCAAAAAGTATGAAAGACAGCGCGCGTAAGCCGGTTGAAGGCGCTAAAGTAGTGCTCATAGCATCTCTGACGTACACCTACTACAGCTAAGCCAGTAGTTTATGTCTTAACCAATAGCAGCGCATCGCGGGCGGGCACTGTAAAAGCTAGTGTGTCATGGGATGCGGTCAAGGCGTGCCCATCATCAGCTTCAGGCCAGACTGCGCGCCATGTGCTGCCCGTTTCATCCACATCGAGTGAGACGGTCTGTGTTGTGGTATCCGCATTAAAAGCGACGATGATTTCTTCAGCATCTAATTTGCGCTGGAAGGCATAGACTGTCCCTTCGGCGTGCAAGACAGTGTAAGCGCCTGTTCGCAGCGCGGGATAGCGATGGCGCAGGGCAGTCGCGCGTTTGTAAAAATGCAGCAAGTCGATATTCCATGATGCTTCATCGTGCCAGGGAAAGGCTTCGCGGCAGTAAGGATCATCGCCGGATGACATGCCCACTTCATCGCCATAATAGATGCACGGCGCGCCGGGAAAGGTCATCTGGAACAGGGCACACAGTTTGAGCGATTCTACATCCTCGCGGGCTATCCACAACGCGCGGGCAGTATCGTGACTATCCAGCAGATTGAGCTGCGCGAGATTGATTTCCCAGGCATACCGTTGCAGATTTTCGTCAATAACGCTGGCAAACCCGGCAGCGTCCAATGGTTCAAGTTGTAGGTGATTACGTTTATAATCCGGGCGCAGCTGCTTCGCGCCGAAAAAACTCAATGTCGCCCACATGATGGTGTAATTCATCGCTGAGTCGAATTGGTCACCCTGTAACCATCGCGTCGCGTCCTCCCACAATTCACCGCAGATATAGGCTTCGGGATTGGTCGATTTCACCACCTGCCGGAAGCGCCGCCAGAAATCATCGTCGTCAATCTCAAATGGGACATCCAATCGCCAGCCATCAATGCCAAATTCCAGCCAATAGCGCGCCACATCCAGAATGTAATCTTGCACAGCAGGGTTATCGGTATTCAGTTTGGGCAGCGCGGGCAGATTCCACCACGCGGCATAGTTCGCTGGATTTTCTTCGTCACTGGAATAGGGTCGTAAAGGCCAATCCTCGATGATGAACCAGTCGATATAGGGCGAGCTGCCGCCTGTTTCCAGAATGTGATGAAAAGGCCAGAATCCCCGGCTGGCATGATTAAACACACCATCCAGCACAATACGCATCTCGCGTTTATGCGCTTCATCGAGCAGTTCGCGCAGCGCGGCATTACCACCGAGCAGCGGGTCTACCTGCATATAATCAAATGTGTGATAACGATGGTTGGACGCGGACGAAAAAATGGGATTAAAATAAATGGCATTGATGCCGAGTTCCTGCAAATAGTCCAGCTTATCGACCACGCCGTACAGGTCGCCACCTTGAAAACCCTGCTCTTCGGGCGGTGTGCCCCATGCCTTGAACTGAAGTCCCGCTGGATGGCGAGTACGCGGGCTGCGGGCGAAACGATCCGGGAAGATCTGATAAAAAATAGCGTGCTTGACCCATTCCGGCGTCTGGATAGTCATCAATCGTCGCTTTCTGATTTCTGTGCATGGGAATGGATGATACTGAGACGTGGCGCATTTTGCCAGCAACCCGTTACGTGACCAATCCCATCAACGCGACACCGCACACAATCAACATCTGGGCGGGGCCATACGTCAACCAGATAACGTCATCCACCAGTCGGAAGTGCAGCCCGTTGAACAAGGTTGCCGCGATCAGCAAATCACTGCTGAGGAACAGCGCCCCACCAATTGCTACCGGGATGAATACGCTGGTTTGCAGGGCCAGGCCCGTTGCAAATCCGGCGGTACTCGCCAGCAGCAGTGCATAAGGCAGGGACGCATAGTGCAGCGCGGTGTGTTTTGCGCCACGATAGACGACGACATACCAGATGACCGCGCCTAATATCAGCCAGAAGATCCATGCGCCCCAGCGCGCCGATGCGTCGTCAAAGCCAAACTGCCCACCGAAGCCGAGCAGCGCCGCGATATAGGCCGCGTGACCAATGCCGAACGCGCCAATCCCACCCAATACACGATCACCGAGTTTGATGAGTCCCGCCATGAACAGGTCACCAATGAAACCAGACGACATCCCAATGGCGATAAGCAGGGCATAAGGGGTGATAGGCTGGTTGAGCGTGAACATAAACAGCGCCCATGCTGTAATGACCAGTGTCAACGACGACGCCATGCGTGTCCAGACAGGCATCCGCCGCGTGTGATCGTCCCATTCTTTGCCGAGCGCAAATCCGCCAAACAACAGCACAGCCCACAGACCGACGAGTGCCAGTAAGATAGTCTGGTGTGTCGAATCCAATATGTACGCCATAACGCCCCCGCTGCTGGTTACCCGCTGTATCTGCCGAAAAACTATAACGGAAAGCCGGGGTTGTTGCTATGTTCAGGATGTGACAGGAATGGTTTGCTGCTGAATGAGGTGGCGTGCTTCGTCCACTGTTCCGGCGAATTTTAAGGGATTGCGATGCAGGACGCTGCCGTAAATACTGGCGAAGGTGTTGAAAAAGATATGCGCGAAGTGATTCGCCCCGACAATGACACGCATGTTGATTTTGCTGTCCGCGTTCTCAAATAAGCGGCGTGTCATGCTGAGGATGTTGGGTGGTGTACTTTCGTTGTGGGTGATGTCAATAATGAAGCTGACCGGATGACCCACATCGGACAGCATTTCCGTGGTTGCGTGTGACGCGGTGACCAAATGTTCAATCGACCAGAAACCCGCGACTTCAAATCGAATAATGGTGTGTTCTGCGTTGTCCCAACTGACTGCGATGCCCATATTTTCTCCGGGATATTACAGCATATTAACCGCACAAGATTGAGTCTAGCACAGTTTTTGTTACCAACATTAATTTTGCGAACTATTCACAAATTATTCATTTTTGATGGCGTCATCATGTGCGGTCTAACTGCACTTCGTCTTCCTTTTTGCGGGCTATCGGCTAAGATGATGGGCGATTCTCGTTGCAAAGGATGTTCGCTTTATGCCCGCCGATACCAGCACGACAGCGCGTTACGACTCCACCCGCGCCGCATGGGAAACTATCTGGGATGGCGCGTCGATTGCGGTTGAATTAGAGGCCGTTGCTTCAAACCGCGCACAGGAGACGATTCAGGCCTATCTGCCGTATCTCACGAAAGATGACCTTATCCTCGAAGCCGGCAGTGGGCTGAGTGCCGTCGTCATCTGGCTGCGACAACAGGGTTATGACGTGATGGGGCTGGATTATGCGGTGAATGCGCTGCAAATTTCGCGCCAATACGACCCGACACTGCCGCTGTTTGCGGGTGATATTCATGTGCTGCCTCATGCCGATGACAGCTTGGGGGCTTATTTGTCGTTTGGTGTGCTGGAGCACTTTGAACATGGGATGCAGCCGGCGCTGCGGGAAGCCTATCGTGTCCTCAAACCCGGCGGCGTGCTGGTGTTGACGATTCCCTATCCGAACATCGTCTATAAGCTGGTGCAGTGGCGGCGGGCCCGCGCGGGACAAAGCGCCCTCGCTGATGACGACTTCTATGAAAGCGCCTATAACCGTGATGCCCTGGTCGGCGCGGTGAAGCAGGCGGGCTTTGCGATAGAAAAAGTGCAGCCCACGAGTCATGCCTTCACCTTGTGGGGCCTGGGCGGGCCGTTTCGTGCGGCAGGCTATTACAAAACCAGCGCCCTTGCCGATGGATTAGGGCGTGTCCTCAAGCGTGTGCTGCCGTGGACATTCAATTTCATGACGCTGGTGATTGGGCGCAAACCTTAACATAAGCGGCTGTTCGTGGCATATTGCCAGAATGCGTTTCAATATACAATACAACCGGGTATCATTGTCTTTGCTTTTGTAATGCCCTGATCGTAACCAAACGCAAACTCAGACATGGATGACATCATGGAACAGTCCAACCCACCCGACGCATACTATGATTATTCAGTCATCATCCCGCACCCGCGCGAGGATCGGATCCTCCTCTTTTCGACTCCGTCTGGATGGGAACTGCCCGGTTTTGTCCCCGAAGAGTTGCATGTCGGTGTGGTTGATCATATCAATCTGGCAATGAAAGAAAAATATGGTCTGGACATCACCATACTACGCTGCATTTATGACGACTTCGATACCCGCACGCGCACAGGTCGCCGGGTCTATGCGGCAGATAATCACACACTGGGTTGGATGTCGCCGACGAATGCCGTCTGGATTGCCCGGTCTGCCTTGAACACCATCAAAATGGCGCTGCCGGAAAATCAAGCCGTGCTGGAGGAATGGTT
>CAZTLI010000191.1:0-9522 GCA_964614375.1 uncultured Anaerolineaceae bacterium | reverse complement strand
CACTATCGTTTTCAAAGGTCACCACCTCTTGCTGACCATCTGGATGCGTCACCCGTAACCTGAAACGTGCATCGGTGTCGTCAACAGAAGGGTAGGCCACGTCAATAGACGCATTCGCCTCGGCAAACGATTGCGCGACCGCACCCAGCACATCAGGCGACAGACGATCTGGCATAGAGTGCAAATCTATCGCCACGCCATGATGAATTCCACGCAGCGCATTACCAAATTCACTGGCAGACTGAAAACGGTCTTCAGGCGCTTTTGCCAGCGCGCGCCCAACAATGTAATCGAGTTGGTCTGGGATGCCGTCTATGAGTTGGGAAGGCAGTTTTGGTGGCACAAAGGCATGTTGACTCAACAATTCAAGCAGTTGGTCTGACCGAAATGGCGGATAGCCGACAATCAACTCATACAGAATGATGCCCAGTGAATAAATGTCTGAGCGATAATCCGGTTTGTTGTCACCAAAACCAAAGTGCTCTGGTGACATATAAGTTGGTGTACCGACAATATTGGTCGATTTGTTGGCAGAGGGATTGATAATACGGGCGATACCAAAATCCGTCAGCACAAAACGCACATTGTTCCCGTTGTCAATCGGGTCTAGCAGGATGTTTGATGGTTTTAAGTCGAGATGCAGAATATTCTGACTATGGACATAACCGAGCGCAAAAGCCAACTGTTCGACAATACCAATTACTGCCTTTAGATTGAGTTGTTTGTCCACGCCGCGCAGCACGGTATGTAAATTGCCGCCACGAATCAATTCCATGACAATCAATTGATAGTGGTCAAACCGATAGGCATCGTAGACATTAACCACATTCGGATGTTGCAGGCGCGACAGGATATGCACTTCGCGCTCGACTTTTTCGACCTGACCCGGATCGCCAAGACGCACATACTTAACCGCCACCAACCGTTCCTTCATGCGCGGGTGGCGCGCCAGATATACCACTCCATATGTCCCCGCGCCAAGACGCTTCAGGAAATGGTAACCTTGAACGATCCGGTTGATGAAGGGATCATTTGCCGTTAATTCCGAACTGACCACAAGACCTTGCTCCTGTTTGCAGGTCGATTATAGCCTATGCTGATGTTACGCAATGTCGTGGCAATTATAACGCATTTCAGCATCACGTTTCCGGTGTATCTGTCGCCGTTGGCGTCGACGTTGCTGTAGGTGTATCCGTTGCCGTATTGGTCGGCGTTGCTGTCGGGGTGTGCGTCACAGTAGGCATCACCGTATTCGTTGGGGTCGGTGTATCGGTATCCACAGGTGGTGGCGCGGGCGGCGGCGCTAACCCTTCTTCACAGGTTGTAATTCTGCTCGTAAATGTCAGTGGACGATGGTCGCTTGCCGTTGCACGGATGAGCACTTCATCACCAACGACCGAACCAGCAGGAACAGTCGTAATCAGGAAGGAATAAGGTGACGGGCCCGGAACAACGCCGTAACTCACAGACCCGCGAATACTCGTCGCTGTCAATGTCACAGGAACGAGCGTACCCGCGACATTGGAGCTTATACTCACAGAAAATGGATAGCTGCCGCACGGCGCGACGGGCAATTGTAAAGGTGGCGCTTGTACCCAACTGAGCGTGCCACGACAATCCTGTAAACCAATGTTTGTGGTTAGTATATGTTCCGTGCCGCCGGCGTCAACCGCCCGGAATGTGATGGTATTTGTTCCCGAATCAACCGGCGGTAAGGCGCGCCCATCTATAAACACTTCGTACTCATCTTGATTCAACACCAGAACACCTAAATTAAAACTTGTTCCAAATGGTGGGATGAAAATCGACGCCTGTGCCAGTGTAATGATATTGGGCACAGGATTTGGCGGCAGGTCTACGCTCACAAAGGCGCTTGTAGATGTTGGCAACGCACAGCGCGCATTACTATTCGCGATGGGGCTATCCGGTAATACACTCCATGCAAATTCAATGGAACAATCCGTGATATTGATGTCAGATGTGAGTAAATAGACCTCATTGCGTTGATCTTGCACCCGCACACGAATCACGGCTGCTCCATCAAAGACCACGCCGGACGCTTGCGGATTGAACGTCAGGCCATAACGCCCACCGCCCTGTGGTTGCACGGTCAATTCGGTCAGCACCACACCCTGCGGTGTACGCGCATCGGCTGTGACACCGCCATTATCCACCACAGAAGGCACAGAAACAGAAAGCACACCACTAACCGAACCCGGCACCGTACAGAGTGTATCGTCGGTGCTAACATTCGCCTGCGGTTGGGTTAGCCAGGTGACTTCAAGTTGACAGTCCGCAACAGTGAAGCTTCCCATCACTGTACGCTCTGTATCAGCAGCATCACGCGCCAAAACGACAATATCGCCCGTCGTAAAATTGCCGAAATCACCGACATCAAGGTCAAAGGCGTAACGATTGCCCGACGTTTGTCCAGCATCTGCAATCATCGGTTGTGGATTACCGCCATCAAGTGAAATCGTAGCAACCACTTCGTCAATCTGTGCGCCGCTGGTCACGCGCGTTATAATCGTTGTCCGCGCAAGCACATTAGGACAATAAAAGTTGTCCAGAGCCATTTGTGCCGGTGGCGCCTGAATCCATGTGATGTTCAATCCCTGAGGCGTTGGTGTCGGAGTCGGCGCGCAATTGATAAGTGTGAACGTGGTGCGGAGTTCACCCGTGCGACCACCTGCGTCACGCGCAAATACCTGTAGGCTGGCTGTGGTATCACCACTGATAGAGACATCACCGGGAATTTGTATGATAATCTCGTAGTCCACCCCATTGGGTAATGGATTCACTGGCAATCCCCGACTGCCCCGCCCCGAAATATCGAGTATGGCGCTCACTTCCACAATATCAAAGCCGCTAGCGGCATAGACAACGGCTCGACCACTCGCAGGCGCAGACAAACACTGTTGGTTCTGGGTCGTCATCTGGCTGGGGGGCAGAGTCACCCAATTGAGGCTGAACGGCGGTGTGCAAGCATCGCCATCACCGTCGCCGTTATTATCAGCCTGGTCGGGATTGGCTATGGTTGGGCAGTTGTCTTGCGAATCACAGAGTCCATCGCCATCGCTATCAACACAGGGCACACACACCGTCTCACCCGCAAAGATGATATTCACGTCCTCGATGCAATTAACCTCTGCGACCCGCCCAACTCCAACATTTGCAGATTGGGCAATGCCAAATAGGGTATCGCCCGGTTGAATCACATAATCTTGCCAACCAAGCGCCGCACACTGGTTATTGCACACGAATACTGCTGTTGGCTCTGGCGTTTGTGTCGGGAGCAGCCCTGTGCGATCCACGATTGTTTGCGGGGTCGATACCGGGGCCGTTGGAATAGAAGTGTCTTCCGCCGTAGGCACATCTGTCGGTGGAATCGGTGTGGGCGGCACATCAGTCGCATCCGCAATGACGATAACCGGATTGGTAGGTATCAGTTCATCGGTTTGACGCGGCAAACTCGAAATGATGGCGACCGGCGCTGTAATTAACAGCAGCAACAACAGTAACAGCAGCCAGCGACGATACGGCGGATGTACCCACAATCCCAATTGCACATTGTCGAACAAGCCATCTGTGGTGAACGCAGTCAATTCCGCTTTGACAAAACGTCCCAAAAACGGGCGATAAAGCGGTTTTGCCGATACACGAATAGTCACATCATCGGAGGGTGTGATAAACGTCTCTGTCGGGTCTATTGCAAAGGCAACACCGCTGCCCGGCACACTGCCCTCAAGGTAGACATGCTGCTGTACACCACTATCGTTCTTTAGGTTTAGCTGTGCATTTGATCGCCAGAATGGTGCCACAACCGTCAATTTGATTTTGTCAGTCGGCGAAACTTGAGGCGCTATGAGTTGCAAACAGGTCGTATCGACCACAAGTTCCGAACCGGGATGCCAAATCTGTTTTGTATCGGTAGGCAACCGTTCACCAGCCAGGTACGTCCCATTTTTGCTGTTGAGGTCGATGACATATACGGTATAGCCCTGCCGCGTGATGAGGACATGCCGTCGTGAGGTAAAGGTTGTCTGTAATCGGATGTCGGCCTGCGGACTGGAACCGACGACCAGCGGGCGTGCGCCTAGTGGGACAATGGTCGTTTCGGCATTATCACGTATGATTTGAATGACGAATTCGGAGGCATTCTGTGCCATACATCACAGTAGTGTGCTAAGAATCAATATAAGGTGTCATGTAAAATATGACCCACATGACCGCCTACCATTTTATAACAATTTACAAAATTTAGATAATGCAAAGCGTGAAGCAGATGCGTTGTAGAGGATAGGCACTATGTTTAACACGCATCCATTGCGAAGTATTACCTGTTTCGTTTCTGTTTAACCGACGAATCGGTAACACAAATCAGTCTGCTTTATCTGCTTAAATGAAGCACTAAACGGCAGTTTTGACTTTCACTCGAATAGAACGGCAACAGGTAACCGTCCGAGGATGACGACTGCACCAGTATGAAGCTGCTGTGGCACATCGGCATGCAGTCGCTGCCCATTCACGAATGTGCCGTTGGCGCTGCCGAGATCAGTGACATAGAGGCCATTGTCGTCAAGACTCAGCCGAGCATGGTTACGCGACACCCCGCGTTCTTGCGCGCCGTAAGGGGTTAAATCTACAAACTTATCAGAACCTGCCGTCACGTCCGCGCGCCCAAGCACAACCGATTGATCCGCCGTGATTTTTACATTTTCAACAATACCGCGAATAACCAGCAGCACTTCCCCACCGGTGAATGTTGTGCGATCCTCCCGTGCAATGGACTTCTGGATTCGCCGATGTAGCGTGCTATTTTCAGCCACATCAACAGTGCCAATTTCTTCGGAACGTAAACGGGAGGTGCTCTTGAGGAGTTGTGTATTTGATTCTTTAGCGCTTTTCATAAAACATTCTCGATATATACTTACCTTCAATTGTATCGAATCTGCGCGTCAATCAAAGTAGAAATTTGTTACAAGCCGACCAAATATGACCTCATCCCCATCACATAAGACATAAGACTGGCCTTCGCGCAGGCGTTTTCCGTTGATGTAGATACCATTTGAACTACCGACATCAGTCAGCACAATGTCGCTCTCTTTTAGAGTCAACATGGCGTGCAATCGCGAAACGCCCTGCTCCAAAGCGCGAAAGCGCGTTAAATCTATATCCGGCTTGTCTGGTTTTTGATTATCCACTCGCCCTATCGTCATGCGCTTTTCAGGATAAATCACCAGTGGTTGCTGAGCATCTCGGACATAAACTTTGAGACAGTTGTAGGTACTGAAACAATCGCGCCGATCCGTGGAATATGCGCCAGAAACGATTTCGACAGCCGCATGAAACTCTTCATCGGGTTCAGATGTCCCTGGATCCGAAGCCTGAATTTCTTTCGCGCAATTGTCGCAGAAGTACATGCCCGGGCGGACACCGTCATAACCACAATAAGGGCATATAGTCATGTATAAACTCGAAGTAAACTATTGTACGCAATTCCCCCTGAGACGCTTGGATTATAACACACGCATCTTGTTATAAACGTTAATGTCCACGACATTTCGATATTCATACTATCTATAGCGACTCAAACCGCCCGTTCGTTATAATGTGCGCGTGTAGTTGACACCCTCGAAAGGCACAAATGTCCAATACATTCACCCATGACACTTATTTGAGTCCATTTACGTGGCGATACGGGTCTGATGCGATGCGTCAAATCTGGTCGGATAGCCATAAGCGGCGGCTTTGGCGGCGTATCTGGGTCGCATTGGCACAGGCACAACAATCAATCGGATTAGTCAGCGATGCACAAGTCGCCGATTTAAAGCAACATCAAGATGACATTGACATTGGTCGCGCCCTTGAATTAGAGGCTGAACTCCGTCACGATTTGATGGCAGAAGTCCATACATTTGCCGAACAATGTCCTATTGGGGGTGGAATCATCCATCTCGGTGCAACCAGTATGGATATTGAAGACAATGCCGACGCTTTGCGCCTGCGTGAAGCGTGTGAACTTGTGCTTGATAAACTTGTCGAATTGTTGCATACACTTGCAGAAACCATTGATACCCATGCAGACATAACGTGTATGGCATTTACCCACTTGCAACCTGCTGAACCAACCACCCTGGGCTATAGGCTGGCTGTTTATGGACAGGATTTGTTGGCAGACTATCAATCACTCCAACAAATTTACCAGAACATCAAAGGCAAGGGCTTCAAAGGTGCAGTGGGCACATCAGCATCCTATCACCAACTGCTTAAGGGAACGAACGTTTCTCCGCGTGAACTTGAAACACACGTCATGTCCATACTTGGACTAACTGCGTTCGATGTCACACATCAAACCTATCCCCGACGACAGGACTGGCAGATTGTCAATACACTGGCAGGTATCGCCATGACAGTCTATAAATTCGCCTTTGACTTGCGCCTGCTGCAATCGCCGCCATATGGTGAATGGGCAGAGCCATTTGGCAAGCATCAAGTCGGTTCATCCGCGATGCCATTCAAACGCAATCCCGTCAATGCGGAAAATATCAACAGTCTCGCCCGTTATCTCGCGGCATTACCGCGTGTAATGTGGGACAACGCCGCACACAGTCTTCTCGAACGCACGCTGGACGATTCGGGCAATCGTCGCGCGGTTTTGCCAGATGCGTTCCTCGCCGCTGAAGAAATTGTGCTGCGTATGACACGCCTGCTATCAGGTTTACAGATAGATATGCACGCAATTCAACACAATCTGGATACTTATGGCATCTTTGCCGCAACGGAACGCTTGCTGATGGAAGCCGTCCGCAGTGGTGGCAATCGTCAAGAATTACACGAGGCCATCCGGCAGCATAGTCTTTCCGCATGGGATGCACTTCAGCAGGGACGGCCTAACCCATTAGCCGAGTTACTCGCATCCGACCCACAAATTACCCAACTGATTGATGCAGACCAAGTCCGGGAACTGCTGCACGCAGATGATTATGTTGGCGATGCCCCGCCGCGCGCACGCGCGATGGCGCAGCAAATACACGCCGCTATTTCTGACACGTTATAACCCATACAGGCTATTACGATGCAAAGTCATTACTCGCACAATCGTCTCATTCTTCCGATACTGACCGCGTTGCTGCTGACATTGACCGTTATGTCTACATTACAGGCGCAAGAGAGCACACCCGAATCGATACCGTTTAGCGAACGCACCTATGAATTATTCGTGCCAGAAAGCTATTCTGACGATTTACCGATGCCATTGGTGATTGTGTTGCATGGCGCATCTGGATGGGGTGCGCGAACCCGGGACTGGCTGGGATTTGATACAATCGCGGAAGAAATGGGTTTCATAGTCGTCTATCCTGATGGCATTGCAAATAACTGGGATTTTGGCGGCGGGGTACTGACAGACGCAGGCGTCACCCGTATTGACGATGTGGGTTTTATGCTCTGGTTAATAGACAATCTCGCCGAATCTTACAGCATAGATATGGATAGTGTCTTTGTGGTCGGCATTTCAAACGGCGCGCTCATGGCCTATCGACTGGCCTGTGAAGCAGCAGATCGCTTCACGGGTGTGGCGGGCGTAGCCGCGCCTGTCTATGTGATTGCTGTGCAAAATTGTGACAGCGCGCCCATCCCACTGCTATTCATGCACGGCACAATGGACCCTATCTTACCCTGGGCGCGCACCGTTTATCGCAACGGAGCACTCGCCAGCCTATCTGCCCCTGAATCTATGACTTTCTGGGCACAGCGCAATCGCTGCAACACATCGCGCGATGCAGTGCAAGTCGAAGAAATTCCCGATATAGTTACAGACGATGAGAGCACAGTGCAGCACATTTACATCACTGATTGCGCGGACAACACCGAAGTCCATTTCTATGGCATTGTCGGCGGTGGGCATACCTGGCCCGGTCATCCATTTGATGTGGACATCGAATTGGGCGCTGTCAACATGGATATTGACGCAACAGTTGTGATTATGAACTGGTTTCAGTCGCTTATAGTGATTCAGGAGCAAAATATCGAATGAAAATATACAGGTTGCTATGGCTGGTAATATGGCTAATCCCAACAGCGACAATTTATGCACAGGGCGCGCCAGAACCCATTAACGATGCGCTGGCGGATTTGAGCAATCGCGTCGGGCGACAGGTCACTATTGGCGACCTCGACAACTGGTTCTGGCGGCAGGAAACGTTCCCGGATACCAGTTTGGGTTGCCCACAGGAAGGGCAGGTTTACGCGCAAGTCGTGACAGCAGGTTATGTGTTTGAACTGACCTATGCGGGAACTGTCTATGATTATCGCGTATCCGCAGACCGGAGCACGGTTTTTCTCTGTAGTACGCACGATGCAAATGCCCCAACGCCAACACCATCTACAGAAGAAGTCCTTGCCCAATCGAATCCACTGTGTCCACCGCCAGAAGTGGGTGAACCGGCTTTTATGCGAACACGGGTCACAACAGGCATTCAAGCCCGCGTGACCCCCGGCGCACCCAACAACCTCCGCAGTGAACCGCTATCAACAGCAGGTGTAGTCGGGCAAATTCCAGCCGGTGGCATTTTTGAGATTATGGCAGGGCCAGCCTGTGACGATGGCATCATCTGGTGGCAGGCCAATTTCGATGGTGTAATTGGCTGGACGGCAGAGGGGGAAGAGGGCACATTCTGGATTGAACCCCTACCCTCTACAGCATTGAGTCCATCACCGCTCATTACTGTGGATAACGCACCACAGATTGTTGAAGTCGCACGGCTGCAAGGGAATTTTGCGCCCCAAATCGCCTTTTCGCCAGATGGGAGCACATTAGCGACACTTGGCGCATTGGGTTCAACAGGCGTGTGGCTGTATCCGATGGGCGCGCTGGACACAACACCCCGTATTCTTGAAAGTGATGACCGCTTCATCGCCCTGGACTATAGTAGAGACGGGTCGCGATTGCTGCTTGGCGGCTTCGATGGCACAGCCCGCCTCTGGAATCTCGCGCCGACTGCCCCCCTTCGTGAGCCGTTGTTTTTAAACAGTCATCAGGAATTGGCGCGTTCAGTCGCATTTAATCCGGCAGGCACACAATTCGCAGTAGCAGGCACAGTCGCATATACAAATGCCAATGTAGATCGTGAGAATGCTATTCTGCTGTGGGATATCGAAACGGTTTCCATCGCTGCAATTTTCAGTGGGCATAGCGATACTGTGAATGAGATTGTCTATTCGCCATCAGGTGGACAACTTGCCAGCGTGAGTGATGATGGCACATTACGTATCTGGGATGCTGCTAGCGGCAGCGCATTACAGGTGATTGAGATTGGTATCTCGCTGCGGGCAGTGACCTATCGCTTTGATGGCGCCGTGCTGCTTGTTGGCGATACCAATGGCACGATCACCCTGCTTGATGCAACACTTGGCACGACCTACGGCACATACAGCGGGCATACAGGCGCGATTAACAGCCTTGCATTCTCACCCGATGGCACATTGTTCAGCTCAGCCAGTGACGACGGTACAATCGCA
>CAZTLI010000190.1:0-9528 GCA_964614375.1 uncultured Anaerolineaceae bacterium | reverse complement strand
AATTCTCTTTATCGCGCATCAGAACGCGCGCGAGGACAAATTCGTTGAACGTCCCCACGAACGATAAGACCGCCACGACTGCCAGAATTGGACGCACCAGCGGGAAAATGAGCAGCCAGAAGGTTTGCCAGTGGGTCGCACCATCGACGACGGCGGATTCGTCGATTTCACGCGGGATGGAGTCGAAGAAACCTTTCATGAGCCACGTATTGATGCCCATTGCGCCGCCGAGATACACCAGAATCAAGCCGCCGAGACTATTCAACCCGAACATATTCAACCAGCCCCAGTCGATGAACGACAGGAATGGTAATGCTTGCGGGATAATGTCTGAAAGCCGTCCGATGTCACGCATGATGAGGAACAAGGCCACCATCGCCAGCAGATTCGGAAAGACCTGAATCAACAGAATCCCTAGCAGGAGGGAGCGGCGTCCATAAAAGCGGAAACGCGAGAACGAATAGGCCGCCAGCGCAGAAATCAACACGCTCAACGTTGTGCTGACAATGGCGACGATTGTGGAATTGAAAATCCATCTCCAGAAAGGCCATAATTCCAATTCGTCAATCATCAACGCTCGGAAGTTATTGAGATAATTTATCGGATCATCGACTCCGCGCGGCAGCAGCGATTGAGTCGAAAGCTGTCCAGTGGGATTCAGTGCCGACGATATGATGAACAGTACCGGGAACAAGGCGAATGAGATTGCAAAAATCACAATCGCCATGCGTATGGTCAACCACACATAGCGTTCTCGCCTGGCAGTGACCATCCCGGTTTTGACTTTTTCGTCTCGTTTTTGTTTTGCAGTGGTTGCGCTAGACATTTTCGCCAACCTCCTCCCATGTTCGTGTGAAGCGGTATTGGAACAGGGTCACTGTCGCGACCAGCAAGAAGATGATAATCGTAATCGCAGACGCATAACCATAATCTGCGCCACGACTGCCGCCAAACGCCAATTCATAGGTATAGCTAATGAGGATGTCGGTATAACCTGCTGGTGTTGCCGCGCCGGGTATCGGCGGGTCGCCCTGTGTCAACGCCTCCACGATGAGATAGTTATTGAAGTTGAACACAAACGACGCAATCAGGAGCGGCCCAACCGTGATGAGCAGCAAGGGCAGGGTGATTCTGCGGAAACGCTGCCATGCTTTTGCGCCATCGACTGCCGCCGCTTCATAGATGTCTGACGGAATGGCTTGCAGCGCGCCCGAACAAATCAACATCATGTAGGGATAGCCCAACCACAGATTCACCAGCAAAATGGCGATTTTTGCCCACGTCGCATCGGAGAACCAGGGGATGGTATACCCTGTCGCATCGGCAATCGTCCGGGTGATGATACCGAGATTCTGATTGAGCATCCCTTGCCATACGAGAATCGCAATCACGCCCGGAATAGCATAGGGGATAATCAACAGTGACCGGATAATCTTTTTGCCGGGTATGAGCGGGTCATCGAGAATGATGGCCATGAACAGCCCAACCACAAATGTCGATATGACAGAAAACAGCGCAAAAACCACTGTCCACACAAATACGTTAATCAATGGCCCTAGAAGCTGCGAATCTCCGACTAATCGGGTGAAATTAAAGAAGCCAACCGAAACACGATAACCGGGCTGCAAGGCATCGGCAGCCGCGCCGCCTTCGGGGATATACGCGCCAAGTTCCTCATCGGCAATGTAAATCGTACCAGTAGACACATCGCGGATGGTATCCTGCTCGGCATCGTAGATGTACCGGCGCAGATAAGGACGGCCTGCCGCGCGTGTATTGATGACACCGAGTGTATCGCCTTCGACACCAAAATATTCAAAGTCGAGATTTTGCAGGAAGCGCAGGGCATCGGTACGTTCGCGATTTTCGATGATGAGCGAATAGCCCTGATATTCGATGGGAATCCCGTTATAGAACATGACACCATCGTTCCGCAGCAGATACGAACCACTGCGTCCGGCATCGAGCCACAGCGCATAGTCGCCCGCCTCGTTGACATAGACCGTCGTCTCATAGTCATCGCCATTTACGATGTCGAGTGTCACACCTTGTTCCGGGTCAAAGACAAATTGACTGCTCAGGTCAAGTGTTGTGAGGCTCATGCCGTCGCCTATGTCTTCAAAGGAGAAGGTCGAGAGCGCTTCCGCCTCTGCCAAAACATCATCGACACGACTATATTCGCCTATCGCTTCGGGAATATACACACCGGACGATAGCGACACGTTGAATTCAGCGAGCGAATCGTTATCCGTCAAATCGACTTCTTCGAAATCATTGCCTGGAACAAACACGAGCGCTTCATCGGGTTCTTGCACTTCGGCATTAATCAGCCACAACGCATAACCGCCATTGCCATCGCTATAGGCGGTCACGCTGTAGATGTCGCCGCGTTCTTGATCGAGAATGAGTTGTTGTTCGATGTCATAGATGTAACGCACATCGAGATTTAGTGACGCGATACGAACTGTGTCCACCGGGTCGCCATAGGTCAGTTCGCCCGTTTCTGCTAGAACGGTTGGGTCGTCAACAATTGTATAGCCTTCGATGATAGGGGGTTCATCTGGGGAGAAGGCGACGCCAAACTCATCTAGCGAGACCTCCTGAAGTTCGACGCCGGGCAGCGCAAACAGAATTTGACCGTCGGCGTCGGTTAACCACAATGCGAATTCTTCTTCTCCCCGCCGGAAGGGTACCCATTCATACGTCGTCGCATTTTCCGGGACGTACCCGCGCGCGGTAATCAACTCAACGGACTGTTCTTTGGTGAAAAGGTGTCCATCGCCTAGATTGGTGAACGCAGTGACGACGGTCAGGATGAGGGGATAAATGACCAGCAGTGTAATCAGCATGAAACCCGGTGTCATCCAACGCAGCGGGTACAGGCGCGGTGTAAAAATAATCACATTCGCAAAAATGGTGATGACCGCGAAGATAAGCGCCAGCGGCGCGTTACCATCGTACAGAAAGCTGTAGATGATAATCAGGCCAAAGGCGTCCAGCAGCATCAATCCAAGGAACTTCAGGATCGTAAAGAATATATTGCTGTCTCTAGTGGAAGAGGACGAACCCCCGGAAGGGGATTCGACCTCAGTACGAGTTGCTGACATGGGTAATTACCCGTCGAGATTAGTTGTGACCACATTCGTGGCGGAATCGTAGGTGAAGGTGACTTCGGTATCTTCACCGAGCGAGAGGGCATAGTTCGCGCCGTCGCGTTCGCCATCCACACCATAATTCACACCCCAACCACCATTGAGCGCAATCTTGTACTCATAGTCACCCGCCGGAATGTTGAGGGTCAGTGAGTATGTCCCATCGCCATTGGAGGTGAAGAAGGTCACGGCGCAGGAAGGATCCCAGTCGCCGGGGCAGCCGACAGCCGCTTGATGACTACCGGGCAGGCCGATGATGGCGTCGGTATTGAGGACATGCGTCACCACATTGGTCGAACGGTTGAACAGGAAGGTCACGGTGGTGTCTTCAGCCAGCGACAGGGGAATATTCGCGCCGTCACGTTCGCCATCGAGACCATAATTTTCGTCCCAGCTCGCATTCAGCGCAACTTTATATTCATAGTCGCCAGCGGGAATATCCAGTGTCAGCGTGAAGAAACCATCACCCTGATCGGTGAAGAATGTGGTTTCGCAGCCCGGGTCCCAATCCGCGCTGCAACCGACTGCGGCTTGATGACTACCCGGCAAACCGACTGTCGTGCCTTCGGCTTGTACGATTTCAATCGCGTTGCCAATCTGAACGACTGCGTTTTCGAGGGTTGTTGTTGGGTCTTCACCCTGGCTGATGAGCGTCAGCGCGTCGTTGGAAGCGCCCCAGACCGCGCCCATTTCGGGAATAGCGGGCATCGGCACCGATGTCTGCCCGGCGGCAATGAAGGCTTCGATGTTGGGGTCGCTGCTGGTGTCTACACTCGCAAATGCCGGGATACGTCCACCTTCGTCGAACAGGGTTTGCATGGTGTCTTCTGTCGCAACGAAGTCAAACAGGAATTGCTCAGCCAGCAGTTGATTATTGCTGAAGGCGCTAATCACAAAGCCCTGACCACCGCTGAACGGCGCGCCCACATCCAGACCACCGTCTGCACCGGGCAGCGGGTCGATGGAGTAGTTGATGCCGGTATCGACGATACGCTGCGAGAACCAGGGGCCGGTCATGAACATCGCCAACTGGCCATCTTCAAACAACGCGAAAATCGCATCGTCATTGGCGTCTTGCGGCATGAAGCCACCCGTCCACATATCAGACAGCCACTGTCCTGCTGCGAGGCCGCCTTCGCTGATAAGCCCCAGATCAGCCGTGTTGAATGTACCATCGTCATTACGCCCGAAGATGTAACCACCAAAGGCCGAAATGACGGGGTAGGTGTGGTAGGTATCGGGAATCTGAATCGCCATACCGAAGATGCCATCGGCACTCAGTTCTTCAGAAATGGCCTGAACTTCTTGCCATGTGGTTGGCGCTTCTGGCACGAGATCGACATTGCGGACGAGGGCGATGTTTTCCATTGCATACGGCACGCCCCACAGTTCACCATTAAATGTGAAAAGATTCAGCGCCGCAGGCAGAAAATCATCGGCAAGACTGCCCAGATCAATCGGCACAATCGCGCCATTGGCAACCAATAGACCGATGCTGTCATGGGCGACAATCATAATATCGGGACCTTCACCGACTGGCCCTGCGACCAATAGCTGATCCCGCGCCTCGCCAAGACCGATTTGCTGGACAACGACTTCGACACCAAACTCATCAAAGAAGTCATCGCCAAGCTCTTCGAGAATAGGGGCACGTTCACCATCTGCCCAGATGAGCAGCAAATCCTGTGCCACCGCCGGGGCGACTGCGATGGTAATCAACGCAATCGCCAGCATAACCAATAAAATTGAACGGCGTTTCATTGTTGTGTTTCCTCCAGAATAGAACTGACTTTTCTAACACTATATCCAGTTGCACAAGGCAACTCATCCCGATACACAATCTATGTACAGCCAATCTAATCGTTTAAGTTCGTGCGATTTTGCGACATCATACAGTGTGTGCCCGAATGAAATGCGTTGTTCAACCAGATAAGGGGGTCTGTGGGTCGTCTCCTTTTATGGTGATTTGTTATGCGCTTGAATATCTTCATTCAAACTATACTTGAGCTTTTCTAATAGCATATTTAATTGCTTACATTCATCAAAAGTGAGTATTGTCATGCGTTCCACAAGCGATTCGCTATGGGCGCGCTGTACAGCTTGTCTTTTCTGCAATCCATGCTCGGTCAACACAACCAATTGGGCGCGCCGATCTTCGGGGTCGGGAATGCGTTTTACCAGATTGGACTCTTCCAGTGTGTCGATAAGGCGGGTGATGGTGCTGCGCGCACAGAGTAACTTTTCACTCAATGTGATGAGCCGTTGACCTTCATCGAGATGCAGATGACATAGGAGGGAATATTGTGAATTGGTGAGCTTATATTCACCGAATACACGCCTATCACCGTGATGAAACTGCACATAAATATCGTGAATCATGCGATATTGTGCAGTTAAATAAGCGAGGTTGCCATTATTTTGAGCAGACATTATTTTAAATAATCGCTGTTTTACTAAAGATGTCTACTGTTGCGTTCAAAAATGTTGCACACGCAACAATATAGCGCGGCAAGACCCCGCTGTCAAGCGGATGGGGTGATTTATTTGTGCAAAGTATCTAAAGTTTGGCGGGCCTCATTCACTGCACAGCGGCAGAACCTGATAGGTTTCGCGTTCATCACACGTCAATTCACGCACATCGAAGTTGTCGCGTGTCCATTGTATAAGTTCCGCAATCGTTAATCCTTGGGCTTCATCTGCGTCAATTTCGGTTATTTCTTCAAGGAAATCGCGCGCTTCTGGTGCAGCATCGGGCATAGATACGGCTTCTATAGCCAATGATAAGGCGATGTCAGGGTCATCATTGAGCAGGGAATTACGCGCGTGAGCGACCAATAGCAGACTTCGCGTTCTGCGGATCTGTCTCTCCAAATTGCTGGCGCGTGCGGCTTCATTATCCGCCAATTCAAAGGCTTCACGTTCAGCGATTACGGCAGTCGCGGCGATTGTATTGGCCTCTGCCGCCTGTGTGCCGAAAATCACGGCCTCAGATGCCGCTGTACCCTGTGCGGCGACGGCGGTCGCGGCGCGATTCTCCGCATCGGCGCGTTGGATAAAGGCAAATACGGTGAATCCCAGTGAAATACCCGCGACAACAGCCAACACGGCTACGGCAACCAGCAACCGGGTTCGGCGGCGACGTTCTTGCTCCTGTTCGCGTTTCCGACGCGCTTCTTCGCGCGCTTCCTGTGCGCGGCGCTCAACAATACTTGCAGCCAGATAACCGCGTTCTTCATCGGTTAGGGCGATGTCTGTTGTGGTTGCCCAATCTTCCATCTGTTGCAACAGGCCACCCCGTAATAGAAAACTCGCATCACGGTTCGACACGCGCCATTCTTCTGCGCCGGCTGCCAGGCGCCGCTGCATCCGCACCGATTCGCGACCAGAACTCAACCAATCACGCAGCCGCTGCCATTCACGAATCAGGGCTTCATGGGCAATTTCAATGGTCGGCGCGCGGGTTTTGGGGTCGCGATCCAGTGTCAGCAAGCGGAACTTGCTATATGAACCCAGGATCGCCTGCACATCTGGCCCGTCAACTGTGAACGATGTGAGTTCATCCCAACCGAGCCGACGGCGTGTATCTTCTGTCCCTTCGCCTAATGTCACCAGACGCAAGAACAGTTGGCGAATGAGCAGTTGGCGCTCTGGCTCCATCGTCTCAAAGATTTCTTCGGCACGACGTGCCAGCGCGCCTAACGCACCACCACTGGCTTGATAGGCCGCTTGTGTAAGAATGTGACTCGTCCGCCGTTCAAAAACCTCCGTTAGCGCATACTGAAGCAGGGGGAGTGTGCCCGGTTCTTCACTCAAATCGTTAATAATGGTCGCCAGCAGTTCTGGTTCTACTTCTAAACCAGCGCGTTCAGCCGGACTGACAATGGCGCGTTCAAGTTCCTCGCTCGTGAGTGGGACGACGACTTCTGTCCGCTGCCGCATGACGCCAGCAAAGCCTTCATATAATAATGGCTTGTCATAGAAGTCGGCGCGCAGGGTCACAATGACACGTAAGCGACTTCCGGGATTGGTGACGGCGAAAAGCAAGCTATTGAGCAAATGTGTGCGCTGCTCTTCGTCATCCAGCAGGGTGAAGACCTCTTCAAACTGGTCGATGACCAATAACAGTTCTTCATTTTCAGGCAAAATGGCTTCGACAACGCGCATCAGACCATCTTTGCTCGATTCCAACCGTTTGATCAGGTTCGTCGCAGGCTTTACCGCCACGCTCAGCAGCGCCGATTCCAACTCTTGCAGCGGGTGTGTGCCGGGCGTCATCTCGGCAATGAACCAGTTTGCCGATGTCGCCAGCGCGCCCCGTCGCAGGGCAGGGATAACACCTGCTTTGACAACACTCGACTTCCCACTTCCGCTGGGGCCAACGACTGCCAGAAAACGCACCATTGGATGATTTTCGCCAAGGCGATCAACAAGATGTTCAACCAATGCTTCGCGTCCATAAAAATCGTCGGCATCGGCTTCTTCAAAGGCACGTAACCCTTTGTAGGGATTGGGGATGCTCTCCCAGTCGATAAGGGATTCCAAAACAGGTGCGATCTCGCCACTGATTGTCCGGCGGAAGTCAGCCGCCATTGCCATCACATCCCCGTAGCGATCTTCGGGTTTTTTGGCTGTCGCGCGTTGGATGACATCGTTAATATCATCTGGCAATCCGGCGCGCGCATCTTGCAGATAGGGTAGGGGGTCATGCAGATGTTTGAAGACCAATTCAGGCGCAGTCATATCGTGGAAGGGTTGACGCCCGGTCAACATTTCAAATAAGACCACGCCCAGCGCATAAATATCCGTCTGTGCTGTAACAGGCTGGCTTAGAATCTGTTCCGGCGAAATATAGGCGGGTGAGCCGGTAATCGTTTCGGGGTTTTCGTCATCGTCACTGCCGGGTTCATCGACTTTGGCGATCCCAAAATCGGCTAAATAGGCATTACCTTCTTCATCAAGGAGAATATTGCCCGGTTTTAAATCGCGGTGAATCACACCATTGCGATGGGCGACTGCCAGCGCAGATGCAATTTGCCCCAGCACCCGCGCGGCATTGTCCGGGTCGTAGGGGGCGTTGTGAATCGCCTCGCGGAGGCTGCCCCCCTTGAGCATACGCATAATGAGATATGCCCCTTCAGGGTCGCGCCAATAATCGAACAGAGGCACGATATGCAAATGTTCCAGCCGCGCGACAATTTGCGCTTCTTTTTCAAAGCGACGAATGAATTCAGGGTGATTGGCATATTGCGGCAAAATAATCTTGATGGCTACTTCCCGTCCGACAGCCGGTTGAAAGGCGCGATAAACAGCACCGAAACCTCCTTCACCAATGGTCTCGCGAAGTTCATAGCCCCGAATCACACGCCCCGATAGATTATCCATTACACTTCGCTCCTATGTGTCGCGAAAGCTCATATTTTTAGTATTATTGAAGGTAGCACTATTTATCCAATGAGGTGGATTGTATTTTGACGTTCCCTCTAAATTGTGATTGTAACTTACCAGTGCGGACTAACACAAACCCGGATATTTTTGACTTGAAAGCTGCCTCTCATGACTTTGAAGCGACGGATACATAAAGGATTTCGTGTCATCCTCAAGTACACGTTAAATCCGTTCACGCGCAGGCTTGCTCGGACTTCATTTGGCCCGTTCTCACTTATCCGGCATGTGGGAAGGCGCAGCGGCAAGCAGTACGAAACACCGATTATTGTCGCGCAAATTGATGATGATTTTGTAATTGAACTGACTTATGGGCCGGATGTCGATTGGTATAAGAATGTGCAGGTCGCCGGTGGCTGTATTATACGCTGGCATGGTAAAGACTATGTAATCAACAAATTTGAACCTGTGGATGTCATAACAGGCAGGGCTGCATTCCCGTTCCTCGCGCGATTAGTTCTGCGCCTTACCAACAGGCGGCATTTTATAAGGATGTTCACCGCGCGCACCGGGGCAGGGGGATAACCGGATGGCGCATGTCATTATCACGACCTAATCTGTGTCTGGATACCGCAGGTGTGCAATATATCCCAAATTGCCCGCACAGCCTGATTTGGGATATATAATCTTCGCGTAGTCGAGTGCGCTGGTATAAGCACATATCACGCACCAGAGGCTGCTTATTCAACTGAGAACACACAGGGTTATCTGCGTCTGGCAACGCATCCGCCCGGGGCAGGCGACGTGATTGGATTGAGTGTCCGATACGAAGGCTGCGGCGGCGTCTGCATCACAGTGACTATAATACGTCAGCGCATCGCGCTGCAATTGCAAAATCTACTATTAGTTTAGATATATTGATACTAATGATAAGCGTCGTTATCACGGAGTGGTTTCGGAGCGAGCGCTGCTCTGCACGAAACAGGCTACCGCA
>CAZTLI010000189.1:0-9536 GCA_964614375.1 uncultured Anaerolineaceae bacterium | reverse complement strand
ATTGCTCGTTGGTGGCGGTTAACTCATCAACCAGCACGACGTTCTGGATAATCGCAGCCAGCGAACCGACGAGTGTGAGAACCAGCGCGAATACATTTTCATCATAGGCATTGCGCCGCTGATCTTCCATCACGAGCAGGCCGACCAGTTCGTTACCTGTGCTGATCGGCATAATGAGGGCTGACCGCGCTTCCGAAGCAATTGGCAAGTAGGTGGATTCGACTTCGATATGATTGATGACCATCGGTTCTAAGGTGGTTGCGACATCCACAAGGATATTGTCTGGGGTGTCCAGCCGCACCTCAGCAATTTCGGAAATCGGCTGCCGTGTGCCAGAAATGGCGATGGGCTGTAATACCGTATATTCCTCGCCCGTGCCGAGTGTGTCGGCATAAACACTGGGCAGATAAATGCCAACCACCAGTGCTTTAAGCGAGTCGTGGAGATGGCCTGCCACACTTTGCAGCGCCTCATCCAGCGTTTCAGCCGCTGCCGCGATATTCGTCACATCAAACAGGAAGGTCATCTCGCTGGCCCGACGTTGTGTCTCCTGATAGAGGTTGGAGTTATCTATCGCGACGGCAATCTGGGCGGCGAGTGTCGTTAGGGCGCGGACATCTTCTTCGTTGAAGGCGTTGGGTTGATTAGACTGCACATCGAGCGCGCCTACGATACTCCCCTTCACAATCAGCGGCAACGCCATTTCCGAACGGGTCAATGGTAGATACGGGTTGGGTTGATGGATCACATCGGCATCGGCGGTATCCAGCGCAATCGTGGGTTCGCCCCGTAAAGTCACTTGTCCAATGACACTATCGGATCCCCGCGCCAGCTTATGTCTGATGCTGAGCAACTGTTTACCGGCTTCGCCTGTACTTGCCCGCAGTTCGGCATAGCCTGTGTCTTCGTTCATCATGAAGATTTGCACATGATGATAGCCAAAGGACTGTTGAATTTCATCGACAATCTGTGGCAGCAGTTCATCCAAATTCAAAATCTGGGCGGCACGCTGGCTGACACGCGCCGACGTTTCTAGCTGGCTGGCACGCCGTTCGGTTTGTTCGAGTAGATGCGCCGCTTCCATCGACAATGAGGCCTGTTCCTGGAAGGCTTGATAAATACGAATTTCACGTTCCGAATGAACATAAGGTTCGTTAGAGCCGATCCAGATAGCGCCTATCTCGCGCGTGGGTGAACGCAGGGGCATCACGACTAATGAGCGGGCATCGAGGCTTTCGATACCCAGTCGTTCCAGATCGTCCAGATGAGGGTCTGTATGAATGTCATCAATGGTCAATACCTGTGACGTTGATAATTGTCGCCACGCCGGGAATTGATTCGCCGAAAGCGATATACCGGTCAAACTCATGCCGGTTTCGGAATTCCAACTGGACACCACTTCGACAGTAGACCCGGGTGTATCCCACTGCTTTGTATCGAGCAAAGCAATAAACACTTGATTGACATGAGGTTCGATCAGGAAATTGACCACCACATCGAGAATGTCTTCCGGGCTGTCGGTATCGGTTAATGCACGGCTCGTTTGATACAGCGTGCTGGTTTCTTCCAGCGTGCCCTGCAACTGGTCAAACAGCATCTGGTTATCGACCACGACAGAAGCGCTGTCGGCCAGGGCGTTGAGCAGGCGCACATCATTATCGCTAAATTTCCGCGATTCTTTATACGCCACAATAATCCGACCATTTTGCCAATCTTTAATGCGGAGATTCACCGCCGCAAAAGCCGAAATATCGCCCAGTTTGATGAGTTCTTTTTCCAGCGGCGTGAGTGTAGAGCGGCTAATGTCACCGATAAAAACGCCATCACCTTGTGCCAATTCATAACGCAGGATCGGGGTGAAGTCAATCAGCGGGTCATTGGGGTCGGCAACGGCATTAAACAAGGTATCGACCCGGTCTTCACGAATGATATAGGCGGCATACATATCGGGGCGCAAGGTTTCCAGTGATGTTCTGAGCGCGTCGGATAGCTGCTCTAAATCACTCGCGCGACTGGCGGTACTGGTCGCTGTATAGAGCGTCGCCGTCGCTTGCAGCGCCTCCTGGGTACTCTGGAATAGGTAACGATTGTCCAGCGCAGTACGGGCTAAATCGCCCAGTGTTTCTAAGATGCGCTCCTGATCAGCAGTAAACGCATACGGTTCGGTTTCGACGGCGACCAACCAGCCGAACGGAATATCGCGTACACGGGTGCGTAATGGCACAGAAATCAACGTGTGATAACCCTGTTCGGTCAGCACGTCACGAGCAGCCTCATCGACCAGCGCATTGTTTGCTATATCTTCGATATGAATCGTCTGTTCCGGGTCGAGCAGCTTAACCAGCGGCGCAATGGCTTCAATAGGGGCATCGAGTGACCGGGCAAGTTCGATATGACCCACGTCGTCAATGGTGATGACAAAACCATTCGCAGGCTGCTGCAAGGCCAATTGGATGTACATGACATCGATCACATCTTCAAATTGTTCCGCCTCAGACAGGGCCCGCTGTGCTTCGTACAGGGCAACGGTTTCGCGCAGATTTTCTTGCAGGGTGTTTTCGAGTCCGCGCAAGTTGCTAATATCTTGAAATGCCGTGACGATTCCAATGATATGCCCGCGTGTATCATGAATGGGCGCCGCATTCATCAACAGGTCGATTAGATAATCGTCGGCGATGACGGCAACATCATCGACAAACATCGACTGGTCCATTTCCATCGCCAATTTGATCGGCAGTTCATCGTCCGGGTAGTGTAAATTTGTACCGGTACGATACAGATTATAGTCCGCCGCGCGGAAAGGTTTAGAGAGATCAATTGCTTTACCCAGCAGCGCCACCACCTGGTCATTACTATTGATGGGATGCAGGGTTTCGGGGTCGAGCACCAAAACGCCGGTTGGCATGGTCGTCAAAATGGACTGCAAAGTACGTCGTTCTTCCTCAGCAGCGCGGAACAGGCGCCGATTTTCTACTGCAACCGCCACCTGTGCCGCGAGGGTAGTGGCGAATTGTTCGTCCCGTTCATCGAGATCGCTGTCTTCCCGGTCACGTCCGACCAGCATCACACCAATGGCGCCGCCTTCGTTGTTGCGAATAGGGGCAACGATGTGCTTGCCATAATAGGTGGCGACAGCCTCGCGTATAGCTGCTTCCAGATTACGGAATGCTGGATATTCTAAGGGGTCATTCACCCGGATCAATTGATTCAGATGATAGGCATTGCTGACTGATAGCTCAATATCGCCCATGGGAATCGACAGCGGTTCCACATCAACCGCGTGGTCGGTGATTTTTTCCAGGCTGCCGGTCACATCGTCGGTCAGGAACAGCATCCAGCGGGTATAATCTGCCGATTTCGCGACATGACCAATCACTTCACCAATATTGGTTTCAAAGTCACCCGCAATACGATTGGCGAGCTGACCCGCTTCTGCCAGGGCTAAGGCCCGCCGCGCTTCCGTCTGGGCCCGCTGCGCTTCCGTCTGGGCTTCCTGGAAGAGTTGATTGTTTTCTACCGCAATCGCAACCTGACTGGCGATGTTCTGAACAAAGCGCTGGAACTGTTCGTCGAAGCTGTGGGTGTGGTCACTCTTGATCAGCAAAATACCAAACCACTTTTGCCGTGATTGGATTGAGGCAATCAGGGCGTTTCGGGCATTATCTTGCATGAGCAGCGCTTGCAATGCCGGATTATCGGTCAAACTGGCTTGCAAGTCGGGATAATAGAGACTGCCATCATGCGCCTGTAACAACGTGCCGAAGGGAATCATCTCCTGCTCAATCATCATGCCAATCTGGGCTTCAATATCCACACTGGCATCATTTGACCACGCATAGACCGTTTCGAGATGCGGCGCATTGCTAACGGGTTCTGGTGTGGCAAGATGCAGGGAAATGTGCATCTTTTGTGGGGTATCAATATGTAACGCCCGCGACAGGTGAATTGCCGCTGCGTTATACACCCCTTCGGCATCCTGCGCGCTGGCAATTGCGCTACTGGCAATATAGAGACGGCGAGTTTCGTCGAGGGCTTGTTCGGTGCGCTGCAACAGACGGCGATTTTCAATCTGGGTGCTCATCTGCCCGGTGAGCGCGCGATAGACCTCATAATCTTCCGCCGAAAGTTCTTCGGCTTCACGCGTGCCGATGAAGAAGGTCGCGATTGGGCGATTGTCGCTAAACAAGCCGAATGCCGTCACTAATCGATAACCCATTGCGCGTATCCACAGAATATTGGGTGGCGCATCGGGGTTTTCCGGGTCGTGGTCAATATAGACCGCGGGTTCACGCTTGCGAATAGGGGAGTCGGCGGGTATGTGGAGTGGATGGACAATATCTTCTTCAATAATCGTGCCGCCTTCAGACCGGGCGACAATGCGCGCCGTTGTTGACCAACCTGTGTCATCTAATTCACCCTCCATCAGCGACAGCCAATAATCAAATTGAGGCGTATTCGATGTGGCGACAACGGCATAAACCAGGTCTTGAAGATTTTGTGCGGTGTTGATGATGCGACTGGCGGCATACAGATTTTCATTGCGTTCCAATGCCGCCGCAGTTTGCCGCAGCAGCATACGGTTATCAATCGCCACGCCCGCTTGACTAATCAAAGCGGAGTAGATGCGGCCTTCTTGTTCGCTAAAGAGGCGCGGTTCGGCAAAGGTGACGGTAATAAAACCGCGCCACGTTGTCCGCACGGTTAATGGGATGAGAACGACCGCGCGTGCCAAAAACTGTGCAAAAATATTTCGCAGCGTGTTGTCTAGTCGAACATCTTCTTGCACATCATGGATTAATGTCACCCGATTTTTGGGCAGTTGCGCGATGAATGGATGATCTTCGATACGAATGCGTAAGCCAGCTACATTTCTGGTATCTGCCGCGTCTTCCGTCATTGCAAGGTAGGTGTTGAGGATCAACCATTCGGAATCGGCTTCAAAGCCATATTCTTCAAATAACCACACCTGCCCGCTCGCGGCATCCGGCATGACCGACACCGTAATCGCACGGACAATATCGTCAAGGGTGTTTGCTTCGTTTAAATATTGGCTGAGTTGATACAACGTTGATGTTTCAGACAGGCTGGTCTGTGTTTCCTGGAACAGTCGCGCATTTTCAATCGCCAATGCCACGCGATTAGCCACCGCATTCAGAATAAAACGTTCATTTTCGCTGAGGTCAATGTCCTCACTGCCAACACTCAATTCGCCGATGACTTCACCACGAATGCTGATCGGTGCGGAAACGCCTTTTTTTTGCCCTGTCTCGGCTGATTCGTCGGACGTAATGTCAAGCAGATTATATTCATAATAGCGTTGTAGATTCAAACCACGTTGGGCTTCTTCCCATGCGCTGCGTGTCAGTTGGCGGTTGAGTGTGTCAATCTGGCGGACACGCTGGCTGGCTTGTTGGGTGAGTTGGGCGTTGTGGATGGCAATCGCCAATTGGTCTGCCAGCAGTTGATAAACGGGTAAGTCTGCTTCGCGGAAGGCGTTGGTCTCTTTGCTTTGAATATCCAGCGCGCCAATAATTTCGTTACCGATGTTCAACGGCAAACCCAACTCCGATTTGGTTTCTCGCAGCAGTGGGTTGTGACCATGAGGCATATCTGGCGATGTGCGATCGGTATCGTTAATAAAGACCGCGCGATTTTCGCCCGTGACCGTGCCGATAATGGTCGCCGACCCAATACGGATTTGATGCCGCCGTTCCAGCATTTGCCTGCCTGCTTCGCCACGACTGTGGACAAGCACCGCGTTCACTCTGGCGTCATCAATCAAAAAGACCTGTGCATGATAGAAATCGAGTTCCGTGCAAATCAGTTCAATCGCCAGATGCAAGATTTCGTCGATATTTTGCAGTGTCGCCGTCTTGCGCCCGATGTCCGCCACCATTTTCAGATCGCGGTCACGGCGCTGTATGACGCTCGTCATATCCTGATTCATTTTTTGAATTCGGCCTGCGACCTGCTCAATCGACTGCATGATGGAGTCTGCTTGGGCGTCTTGTGGCACGTTCAGGGTTGTTGAATCACTGGATATGAGCTGTTGAATGAAGGTATTTGCCTGTGTAATGGGTGTGTATAACGTCTGCATAGCCCGACTAAACACAAACACAACAAGTGCCGCGAGCAGAACAGCCAGCCCGATGACGGCGATACTATTGATAGTGGGTGTGAACCACACCGCGGCGGCATTATCAGCAAAAATAAGTGTCCATAGGCTTGAACTCACACTCGTGCCTGTTAATACAGCCCGCACGGTAAAGACATCATTCCCCGCTGCCACCAGATTCGTATCACCCGGATTGGCGTTATAAAAGTCCACCGCACGCTGATACATGGCAGCCACATCGGTATTGGTTGGCGATCCAATAAGGGGTAATAAATAATCGTTCGACTCTGCGCCACTATCGGCCAGAACACGATTGCCATCTGCCACCAGCAGCACACGCCCCGATGAATTAGAGTTCAGCAGGCTCGGCAGCGGGTTATTGACTGCTGAGAGGAATGTTTCGGCATTTGTGGTCAGCCGAAGCACACCCGTGACCTCACCGGCTGCATTATATAAGGGCGCATAAATAGCGAATGTCACAACAGGTTCGCCATCAACCTCGACAACTTCAAAACCGCCGTAGCTGGTCTGACCCGGTGAACTGGTGACAGCGGCATGAAATGGGGCCGTGTTTTGGATACCATCTGCTTCGGCTGGACGATTGATCGTTGTGACAATCGGCGTGCCATCCACCATTTCCATCCGCAAAACCAGATTCCCCTGTGGACGATACAGGGTGACATCCGAATAGATGGGGCGGCGGCTGAGTAAATCCTGGAGTATGGCAATGCCTTCGACACGATAAATCGTATCGTCACTCAAGCCCAAATTATCAATGATACGGCTTTCCACCAGCACCTGAACAGCGCGCGTAGACACCACATCGCGCACTTCATTATTCACACGATCTAACTCGCGTTGCAAATCTTGCGATATTTCATCAAGCACCGTCTGGTGAATCACTTGCTGACGATCTGACGCGGTGTTAAAAATCTGTACAACGCCAATCAACGCAAAAACCGCAAAGGCCACAATGACGATTGGCGCAATCCGTCGCCATATCATGCGATTTTGCTGCTCTTTCCATGTATTTTGTTGGGTGTTGCCAGCCTGTGACATCATCAGTCACTCATCCTTGCTTTTTTAAGCATTGCCATTGTGTGGATGGTCGCCATTTTCGTTGGCTTCGCCCCATGTGAGGCGAATATTCACATGCGGAATTCGTAACGCCTTGCCCACTTCGCGGACTGCGGTTTGCAAGATGGCGTCAATATCGGTTTGTCCGACCAATTGCGTCGAAATTTCATTAACCAAACGCTCGCGCTCGGTTGCACGTTGGCTTTCCTGGAACAGGCGCGCATTTTCGAGACTGATGCCAAGCCGGTTGACCAATTCTTCAGCCAAAAGCACGCGATTATAGTCAAAATCCTGTTCCGGCAGTTCCCACTCCACCGCGCCAAGTGCTTGCCCACGATAGAGAATCGGGACGATAACAGGTATCGTGTTGTTGGGCGTAGGTTCACCCACAATCGTCTGTTTGTTGCGAAGCGCCGCCTCGCGCAGGCTCGTGGGGACAACATCCGAAGGATTGCCCGCTTCATCAACCAGAATATGTTGACGTTGATCCAGCATGTATTCCGACCATGCCGCCAGCGATGATTCTTGATTGCGAAGTTCCAGCTCTTGCAGACTGCGGATGGATTGTTCATAGAGTTGGGCGTTGCGGATAGCCACCGTGACCTGATCGGCAAGTGTTTCCAGAATAACGACCTGGTCGGGTTTAAAACTATCGCTCTGTTTACTTTGTACGTCAAGCGCGCCAATCACCGTATCGCCAAAACGCAGTGGAATAGCGAGTTCGGCGCGGGTTTCGGGTAGGAATTCATTGCGCCGATGGACTTCACTGGCGGCGGTATTACGGGCGACGATGACCTGACCCCGTTCGGTCACCTGTCCAATCACACTCACACTGCCGACAGCCAACCGATGCCCGCGTGCGAGCAGCATCTGTCCAACTTCACCCGTACTGGCGTGCAGGACCGCATAGTGATTATCGCTATCATTGAGGAAAATCTGGGCATGATAGATATTCGGGAAATACTCAATAATCGAATTCACGACACGATTCATCAGAACATTGAGATCGGTCTCACTAGCCGCCACCCGACTAATTTCTTGCGTGGCTTCGATGTCACGATTACTTTGTCGCAGGCGATATTGCATGTCGGTAAATAAATTGTCTACCTGGTCGCGGGTATCGACAAAGACACGAACTAACGCGCTGATTTCGTCATTGCCTTCATCGCCCGGTGTATTCATGCGAAATTCCCCGCGTCCAACTGCCGCAACTGCCGCCCGCAGCGCATTTAGCGGGGCCGCAACCGTGAGATGAAACAGGAGGACGATAGCCGCTGCCAGTATCAGGAGTGCGCCAATAGCTGGCAGTGCGATGTCGGATAATGCGGCGAGTGCCTGCTCACTTGCCACGTTCAGGCTGACTTCGGTCACCAGCGCGAAAATTGTATTCTGGTCGATAGCGATAGGGGCAAAGTAGCCAATAACATCCCGCGGATTACCGCCACCCGTAGTATAGGTTCTGAGGCCGGTTTCGCCAGCGAATGCCCGGCGCACACCTTCGGTATCTAAGGCCACTCGCGCTGCTGCGTTAGGGGTGGTAATAAAGGTTTGATTAGGCAGCACAAGGAAACTGTAGGCGGGAAAAGACGTATCTGTGAAGGTCAGACTTTGCCGGATGAGGATATTTGTATCCAGCGTGGCAATGACATAACCCAGGGTGCTTGTTTGTGTCCGCCGAATCACATTGATAATCTGTATGGTCGGCGTATTGGTCTCGTCGCTGGCGATGAACAACGTCTGCGAACGATTTTGAACACGGCTGAGTGTTTCGCCCGCCACGAAGATGTCTGTTCCGATAATAGAACTGCCGACTGTGTATTCCAGATTTTCACCCATTGTTAAAATCAGCGTGCCAGCCGCATCTACCAGCCACAGATTGTCGTATACGGCACTGTTGGGGCCGGTGAGCAGGGTGGTGAATTCTCCAGTGACTTGTTCGGCCCATGTTTCAATCAATTGGGGCGAAGGCGTCTCGGCCTGGATGGTGGTCAATAAACGGCGGACACCTGTGGTATTGCTGGCATTCGTGATCGCGCTCAAGACATTCGCAAAATTTTGTTGGATTTGCTGGTATTGATGCACCCCTGCCTGTGCAATATACGATTCCGCATTTTGTCGCATAACACTGCTGATGCGTTCCCAACTGGCTGAAATCACAACCAGGGCGGGAATGAGCAAAAATAAGATGATTCCAAGTGTGAGTTTACGCCATATAGGGCCAGAGATTAAGCGTCTCATGCCGGTTCCTCATTGGTCTGCGGTGGCGGATTATCTGCCGGTATGTGCATAGGGTCTAAGTACACCCGTGTATTAACCGCACCGAGTGCTTCATTAAAACTTTCGG
>CAZTLI010000188.1:8287-9544 GCA_964614375.1 uncultured Anaerolineaceae bacterium | reverse complement strand
CAACAGCACGACCAGCCCCATCCCCCGAAATCCGCGCAGTAGGGGAGTCAAGAAATTATTCAGGATGTCGAAATCGGGCGAGAAGTTGCGAACAAACGCATATTCATATGTGAAAAAGTCGAACGTTGCCAGTAGTCCAAACGAGAAAATCGCAGCGACAACCCACAACCCCGTGAAATTGCGTTCACGCTCGGCTTTGGGGCGGGCGAGCCACCACCAGATGAGATTCGCGGCAAATTGTCCCACAATAAGCGCCGCACCGCCTACGGGCAAAACGCCAACCTGACCCAGACTAACATTGCGGACGCGCAGACCAATGACAATAGCCAATGCCAAAATCAACAGCCAGACCCATCCACGGGTACCGCTGTCGAAATAACCAATGAACAAGCGCGCCCGCCCCCGTACCCACGGTATCAATGGCAAGAGCGTAGCCGCGAGTACCAGAGGTACGAAGATGGTGTAATCAACATCCGCACGTCCAGCCACAGCGTTGGGCAATGCTAATAATGACAACTGCAAAAAGAGCAGTGCGCCCATGCCAATACCGCTCCAAAAAGACAGCAAACCGCGTGACGACGCTGCTCTCTCTGCGGATGAATCGCTCATGCGATGTGCCTGAACGATATTGATTATCCCCAGTACAATTACAAGAATAGTCAAGATTGTCTGTGGCATGGCATACGAGGTAGACCACGATACATCCAGCGTGTCGCCTTCGGCACGAAACAGTTGGTCAATACTTATGCTCAAAATAAAGAGATAGGGTAGTACCCACATCCGCTGCATAATGATCAGAGTGATATAGAGCAAACCACCACCCATCGCTAGTGAAGCGCCAATGGCGGGCGATAGCGGGGCACCGGGCAGCACCATGATGGCGCGTCCAATAGCTGCCAGAAGAATGGCAAGCAAAAACATCCAGCGGATTCGCCCCAGCAATAGGGCTAAGATAGGTAATCCGACCATGAAGCCCAGAAAGCCGATTTCACCGGTCACTATCGCGGGATCGACAAAGCCTCTAGTAGCCGGGTCTACGGTAGCGGGTGGTAATACGCTGACGAGGGCGGCGCTGGAAACGTGTGCATAGAGGATACCGATGAGATACCGTAAGCCTTGAATGAAAAACACGCCTACCAGTACCGCCTCGAAAAGATGCAATGTTTGATAGGGTAGGGTGCGTATTTGGTCAAAAAGTAATCGTGGCAGGTGCAGCGGTGCCGTCAGTATCCTCAGCATGAACGCATCCAATGTTCA
>CAZTLI010000188.1:0-8187 GCA_964614375.1 uncultured Anaerolineaceae bacterium | reverse complement strand
GTGGCAGGTGCAGCGGTGCCGTCAGTATCCTCAGCATGAACGCATCCAATGTTCATAATTAGGGCGAATCTATATCTGATTGCCCGGCAAAGTCAAATATCTGAACAAAGTGTACGCGATAATCGGTTTGCTGCAAGGCAAGGTTCGTTTAGGTCTATTCCCAAATACTCTCGCCTTCAAAGAAACAGGCATCGCACAGCCGATGTTTATGTCGTAGCGAAAGTGGACGATTGCATTCCGGGCAGCGGCGTCCGGTATCAATCTTTTTGACCAACGCCGCATCAATATCCATCGACCATGATTTACGCAGCGACCGCACCTCATCTTCATCAACCCCATACAGGGTAAATTCGCGGCGGCGTGATAGCCAGAGATAAATATCCGCACAGGAGATACAGGTTTCGGCATATTCGAGGTCTACACCATCCACAATTTCGACAGGCGGCATCGGGGGCAAAGGCATGGCATAGTCTTTCAGGATGGCTGTGGCACACTCCCGCCAGTAGCCGCGGCTGCTGCGGCGGGTTGGCGCATTAACCAGTGTGATAGCCGCGCCGAGTCCGAGGTGCTCGACTTCTTCATCGGTCAACATCCGCGCGAGTTCAATGCGTTCTGCCATATCCGCCGTTTTGATGACCCGCCGCATGGAAGCCGGGATTGATTGCAATTCCGACCACACAACCAGTTGATCCGCCAATCTGCCGGGGATCATCGCGAGGTCTTCTACTGTTGGGGCGACGCGCGCGTGAGTCAAAACAGTAGCAGGTTGATGATAGAGTTTGTGCAGCAGTTTCAGGTCGCGTTTGGTGGTGGCGCCAATGATGCCATCGCGTGATAAACCATAACGACCTGCACGTCCGCCTATTTGCTGCACCTCTTCGGGTCGCAGAGCGCGTATATTGCGCCCATCAAATTTTTCCAGTTCATAGAAGCACACACAATCTGCGGGCAGATTTAAACCCATACCAACCGCGTCTGTCGCAATGCAAATGTCTGTCTCGCCATTGGCGAAGCGGTCAGCTTGTTTGCGGCGGACTTCTGGCGGGAGACTGCCGTAGACCACCGAGACGCTGCGGTTTTTCTCTTCCAGTTCATTTTTGAGATGCAGTACCATCCGCCGTGAGAATGCGACCAGAATCGTGTGTTTGGGTAAATTGTTGAGCGACCAGGGCTTTTCTGCCAGACGAATCGGTGTAAGTCGCTCGTGATAGATTGTGCCAAGCGCGAGTCCGGCGGCCTCTGCCATATCTTTGATGAGTTTTTCGGCGGTTGGCGGGCCGATGATGTGCATTTCCGGGGCGCGCGATTCCATCATGGCGCGCGTCCACGCCCAACCACGATCTGAGTCCGCCAGCATTTGCGCTTCGTCGATGATGACGCATTCACCGCTTTGCTGCGGATTGAACATTTCAATCGTTGCAGACGTGATTGTCGCGCCCGGAATGGGGATGAACTCTTCACCTGTGAGCAAGTTGCACGGCACACCTCGCGCGTTGAGGCGGTCAAAAACCTCAAATGCCAGCAAACGCAGGGGTGCAAGATACCAGCCTTCTTCTGCATCGACCAGCGCGTTGAGTGCGTCGTGTGTTTTGCCGCTGTTAGGCGTGCCAACATGCAGCAGGATTTGCTGCTCAAAGCGGTCTGCGTGCTGCCATGTTGGAAAGGCTTCAACCAGCCTCTGGCGCAGTTCGTTGCGCTGTTTTTGCTCTTCACGCCGGGATTCGCGCCGCTTATCTCTGGTCGCGCGCCGGGATGCTCGACGGTCTTGTTTGCGTGTTTGCAGCAGTTTATGAAATTCACGCAGCGTATCCGGCAAATTCCAGTGCCCGCGAATTTGCCCCCAGCGTGGTTTTGTCTCGCTGACCTGCGCTTTTTGCAAACGTTGGCGTACAACATGATGGGGGAGGCCGCTGGCTGTGACCAGATCATTGATTTTCAGCCGTTCATATTCAGCGATGGTTTCGTATACTGCTGCGTCGTGATAAGCGGATTCCACATCTTTTGCAGGAATGAGCGTGCGCCCGTCCGGGTCGGTGAGGGTAACGATGACCCCTTTACTGATGCCGTGTTCGATGGTTTGCGCTCGCAGTCCCAGGCGTTTGGCGGCCTCGTTGATGGTATAAGTGCGCGCATCAACTTGATCGCGAATGGTCTCACCGTCTTGTGCCTTTGTCCGCAGAACATCGCCACAGGCATCCAGCAGTACCGCCCATTTAGATTTGTGATTGTTGTGTATCATTTCGTCATTTGTCATGGTGTAAGGATAACACAGGTGTAGATTTGATACCTGTGTATTTGTCCGGGTTGAATGAGATAACTGAATAGACGATAGGGTATTAGTCAACCATAATTAATGAAGCGGGTAACGTATGCAGAGTCTAGAGATTGGATCCCCAATTCCTTATCCACCTGTCCAAACCATCTTGCCAGGGCCAAGGCTCTGTAGCGGCTGGAGATAAATCAACCTTCTTCCGACAATTTAGGCTAAATCGAGGACTTCCCAGTCGGGCATCCTGAATGCGTCTCCAGTCATCATGTAAATCACCAATACACGCGAATCCAGGGCGTTTCATTTCAAGCATACACCGCTGCTCAATATCAAAAGTATCAATAGATTCGTTGGCATGTGAGAGATTGGAAAACGCTCGGTAAATAAGCCCATCACTCGTTGCTTGGATTATCGAGCCGGAAGCCGTGACCGCGCACGGTGACGATGTACTGTGTCTCCGGGTCTACTTCGGCTAATCTGTCGCGTAGACGGCGGACTAGCGCATCAATCGCTTGTTCGCTGACGCCTTCGCCCATTGCTTCAGGCCACACCGTTTCAACGACCTGATCGCGAGTGCAGATGCGTCCAACATTTTCATAGAGCAGCTCTAGCAAACGATACTGTGGCAGACTCAAGGGTGGGTCGAGTTCCTGTCCAAAGATAAAAACCCGTCGCGATTCGGGGTCTATGCCAAGTCTTCCACCGTGAACATTCGTAGGGATGATATTGGGCAGGTCTTCGGTGATGGGTGCGGTGATGCCTGAACCGATATAGCGAATTTGTACCGCCAGCGCGATATTGATTTCATCACCATCAGAGAGCTTGCGTGCCCCTTCAAGGCGATGCCCGTTGACCCATGTGCCGTTTTTGCTATTTAAGTCCTCAAGCCAGTAACTGTCATCATCGCGCCGCACGAATTGCACATGCTGCCGTGAAATCTGACGTTCGGGGATGATAATATGAGCGGATTCATCGCGCCCCAGGATTGTGACATCGCGTTCAAGTATCCAACTTTGATTGACTTGTTTTCCATCCAATATCAGAATGACTGGATTTTCTCGGTGATGAAGTTTGGACATAGAATAAAACCTTCCCATGACCGGATGTGCCGATTTCAGGATGTAAGCTCGCCTGAAATTGTTCCTGTCCGCGTAAATGTCGCTATTATTATACAACATCTTTAATATGGCAGTGGTTAAATAATGACCAGTGCTTCGTATAGTCAATAACAAAATTTAAGACATTCTATTGTGCTTGTGCCGGCAGCGGTATCACTACAGGATCGGATTGTATGAAATTGTTCTGCGCCCGTAAGCCCTGATTCGGGAATATTTGCCCGCCCGTGATCACCTGTCCCGGTGTGTCCATCCGATAGAAAGCCTGTACCGTTGCTGTTCCGGTAAAAATACTGGGATTAGCACCGGGATCCACTGTAAATGTAATTTCATGCACACAGCGTTGGCGTGGCCCCAATAGCCGAATATCCGTTTCGGGATAACTGCCATTGGGTGGATTTTGGCGCACTGCACCATTACTGAGATTATTGGGTGGGTTGAAGACCACACCCATCCCATTTGTGCCGTTATCACCTACAAGGATTTGATTGCTATTGTATAAAATTGGCACTGTTCCAATCGAATTATTGACCATGATAATGCTGACATAGAATTGATTATCACCACCCGAAGGTGCGGAGCCAGGGCGTACTATGACCTGTAGCGGATTTTCTGCAAGGCGTCCAATATAGGATTGATGTAGACCGCGTTCTGTGCCCTGTGGCAAACGCGCACAGGGGACACCTAATTCTGTGAAGGGCAAAATGCGGGGTAGGGTAGTTGGTCCTGCGATGACAGCCAGCAGAATCAATAAGAACATCCCAATAAGACGATTTTGATTGTTTTCGCTACGAATGTAACGCATCGTTTACTTATGCCTGTGTCTGCCGCTGCCAATCGCGCGTCTCATCAATTAGCGCCCGTGAATCCAAGTCTACAGCATTATGCCACAGAATACCGTGATCGTGTCCTCGAAACCAGGTGTATTGCCGCCGGATAAACGCATGGGTCGCCGATTTCGTACTCTCTATCGCCTCTTGTAGGGTGATTTCGTGATTAAGATGCGCTGCTAATTGTGCATAACCCAGCCCGCTCATGGACGGTAAAGTCGCAGGATAACCCATCTCAAGTAGCTGCTGCACTTCGCCCAGAAATCCGTCCGCCATCATTTCATCAATACGATGATAGGCGCGTTCGTATAGCGTGTCTAATGACAGAGTTAAGCCATAGGTGCGTATCTGATAGGGCGGTGGTCGTTTTGTCTGCAAATCGCTAAATCGCTGCCCGCTGACAAGGCAGACTTCCAATGCCCGTACAACACGTCGCACATTGTTGGGATGCACTTTTTCCGCATACACAGGATCGCGCGCCACAAGACGCTGATGCAGGGCTTCTGCGCCATTTTCGGCGGCGTATGCCTCCAATTCGAGTCGCAGCGCATCGTCCGGTGGTACTTCGGGAATCGACCAGCCTTCGACAATAGCAGTGATATACTGCCCTGTTCCGCCAACAAGCAGGGGTAATTTGCCGATTGCTTGAATTGAATCTATGGCGGCATACGCCAGTCGCTGATAATCGGCTAGCGACAGATTTTCGTCGGGATTGACCACATCAATCAGATGATGTTTGACCTGTGCCTGTTGTTCGGGCGTTGGTTTCGCCGTGCCAATATCCATATACCGATAGACCTGACGACTGTCCGCGCCGACAATTTCACCATTCAGCGCCCGTGCGATGTCTATCGCGAGTCCGGTCTTACCCACTGCCGTCGGCCCCAGAATCACGAGCAGTGGACGGTCACTCCCACTCAAGCGCATCCTCCACATGCTCTATTTGAGGTTCTTGTCCACGCAGCAGCGTGATCCCAATGGCATCTATCCGCCATGCGGTATTCTCTAAATCATGAGCAGAAATATAGGCATAGGCACTCGCAACGAGTCGTTCTCGCTTTGTGTCCGTCAACGCGGATAAGGCATCTTCACTGCGTTGAGAGCGACGTGTTTTGACCTCAACGATGACGAGTACATGGTTGTCCCATGCAACAATATCGAGTTCGCCATACGCACAATGCCAGTTGGTGGTGACGATTTGATAGCCTTTATCACGCAGGAATTGTGTGGCGAGTTGCTCGCCATAGGCGCCTAATTTTCGCATCTACACTTGCTCATCTCACTCCGTTTGTGTGCATCTCATCTTACTGTATCGGACGTATTGTGCCAGTTGCAACCCGTTGAAATTGAACTCTACAATGCCTCGATATTGAAAAAATCTATAGATAAGTTAATATTCGTTGCACTGTTGCAAATTGGTTGGGGTAGACCCTGTTTGCATCCCACTAACCTTGGAGACATTTCTTAAAGGAGTATTCTTGAATGGACATTTCAATTGAGACTGCCGCGATACTGGCAGTTGTAGCAAGTGTCATTGGTCTCGGCTTTGCATACTGGCAGCGTAATTTTGTGCTATCGCAAGATGCGGGTAACGAGAAAATGCAGCAAATATCGACCGCTATTCAACGCGGGGCACAGGCGTTCCTATCACGCGAATATCGTGCTGTGGTCATTCTGGTTATCATTGTCACGATTGTGCTGGTTGTGCTGAGCAGTGTCGAAGGGTCGGGCATGAGCATCTGGACACCCGTAGCATTCGTCTGTGGCGCGCTGGCGTCTGGTTTATCGGGCTATGTCGGTATGTACATCGCTGTCCGTGCTAATGTCCGTACCACGCAGGCGGCATCAGAAAGTTTGAACAAAGGTCTGCGGGTTGCCTTCGCCAGCGGTACCGTGATGAGTACACTGGTGGTGTCGCTGGCCTTGTTGGGCGTTAGCTTGCTATTCATCATCTTCACTAATCAACTCGGCAATGCACAGGCTGCGGCGAGTGCGCTGGCTGGATTTGGCTTTGGTGGCACGTCGATTGCCATTTTTGCGCGTGTCGGCGGTGGCATTTATACCAAAGCGGCGGATGTCGGCGCTGACCTTGTGGGCAAGACCGAAGCCGGAATCCCCGAAGATGATCCGCGTAATCCTGCCACAATCGCGGATAATGTGGGCGATAACGTTGGTGATGTCGCCGGTATGGGGTCTGACCTGTTTGAAAGCTATGCCAGTTCGATTATCGCTGCGATTTCGCTGGCGACATTCGGCGGCGGATTAGCGACAACGCAAGGGCTGGCGGGACAGGTGTTCCCGATTCTGGTCGCTGCTGCTGGATTAATTATCAGTATGTTGAGCACGTTTCTGGTCAAGACAGAAGAAGGCGCTACGCAAGAAAAGCTGCTGGGCAGTATCCGAACCGGTATTTATTCCGCGAGTGTGCTGGTCGCGATTGCGATTATTGTGCTTGGGCTGTTGCTGTTTGAAGATGGCTTACCCGTAATTATTGCGACACTCAGTGGTTTGATTGGCGGCGTGCTGATTGGCTATTTCACCGAATACTTCACGTCCGCCAGCTACAATCCAACGCAGCGGCTTTCCAGTAGTGCTGAAGGTGGCGCGGGTATCGTCGTGATTCGCGGTCTGGCACTGGGTATGATGAGCACGCTTGCGCCTGTGGTTGTTGTCGTTATTGTGACATTGGTGGCGACGAGCGCAACGGGTCTCTATGGTGTCGCCGTAGCTGCGGTTGGGATGCTGTCTACTCTGGCGATTACACTGGCGACGGATGCCTATGGCCCGGTAGCGGACAACGCAGGTGGCATTGCGGAAATGTCTGATCTGCCCGATGAAGTGCGTGACCGTACTGATGCACTTGATAGTCTTGGCAATACGACAGCCGCAACAGGCAAGGGCTTTGCTATTGGCAGCGCCGCGATGACCGCGCTGGCGTTGACGGCTGCATTTATCACTGCGGTTGGCGCGAGTTTCACCGGTGAAGCGACGATTGCCAGTGTTGTGCTGGATGCGCGTTTCGTGACCGGGTTGTTTATCGGTGCGCTCCTGCCGTATGTGTTTAGCGCGCTGACGATGGTCGCGGTGGGCGATGCGGCGGGCAAGATTGTGGAGGAAGTGCGGCGTCAATTCCGCGAAATTCCCGGAATTATGGAAGGCGAAAACGAACCCGACTATGAAAAATGCGTCGCCATCAGTACCGATAGCGCCATCCGGCAGATGCTGCTGCCCGGCATAATCGCCGTTGCTGTACCTGTCCTTGTCGCAATTCTTGCGGTGCTTGGGCGTGGTGAAGGTAATGCGCTTGGTCAGTTCGTTGGGGCGCAAACCCTCATCGGTGTGCTGCTCGGTTCGCTGGTTTCGGCCTTCATGCTGGCTGTGATGATGGCAAATGCGGGTGGTGCGTGGGATAACGCCAAGAAATATATCGAGGCTGGTCATTATGGTGGCAAAGGTTCACCTGCCCATAAAGCTGCCGTTGTCGGCGATACGGTTGGCGACCCCTTCAAAGATACATCTGGCCCATCACTGAACATTCTGCTCAAGCTGCTGGCGATTGTCGCGCTGGTGATCGCTCCTCTGTTAGGCAACAGCCTGAGTGCGGATACGGCTGGCGCATCCAATACTGCTGTAGAACAGACTGTGGATGATGCCCCAGCCGGGGACGCAGACTCTGGCAATACGGATGATGCAACCAGTGGTGCAGCGGACACAGACGAAGATTCCGATACAGCTTCAGATGGTGAAACCGATGCCGATTCTGGGGCAACTACAGATGATGCTACTGCCGAGTCGGATTCTGGCGAATAGCCTGTTCTTAAGCTGTATCGCAATATTTGAGCGGCGTCGGGACAATCACTGATGCCGCTTTTTGTTGTTCCGTGGTTGGTGGTTGGATGATGTATCTTGTGTGAGGTGTCGAAATTTGTAATTCTATCGTCAGAGAATTGTCGTAACTGGTGGCTGCACTGTA
>CAZTLI010000187.1:0-9633 GCA_964614375.1 uncultured Anaerolineaceae bacterium | reverse complement strand
GAACTCTATGCGCTGCTGTCCAGTCTATCCAACTTCCCCATCCGGCAGGATTTAGCGGTCACAGGCTCTGTCAACCAACACGGGCAAGTACAGGCCATTGGCGGTGTGAATGAGAAGATTGAAGGTTTCTTCGACCTGTGCAAAGCCAGAGGACTCACAGGTCATCAGGGGGTACTCATCCCCGCAAGTAACAGCAAACATCTGATGCTGCGAGAAGATGTGGTCGAAGCCGTCAATGATAAACAGTTCCATATCTATCCCATTCATACTATTGACGAAGGCATTGCACTGCTCACTGGCAAACCCGCAGGCGAACTACAGGAAGACGAATCCTATCCCGAAGGTAGTGTCAATCATGCTGTCCACCAACGCCTTCATACCCTGTATGAGAAAGTCAAAGCCAGTAAAACCGATAAAGAAACATAGTCAGACCGAATAATCAACGCTACAATTTGTGGCAATACCATGCCTGTGTAAGGGTACAATATGAGATTGGTGCTGGTCGGTTTTGGTACGGTGGGGCAAGGTCTGGCGGATTTACTTCACAATAAACAAACAGAACTCGCGACCCAATATGACTTTCAGCCCTTGATTGTTGGCGCTGCTACCCGCACTCGCGGCACGCTCTATCGACCCGATGGCCTAAATATAGCCTATCTGATGGCTGCCATTCACAGCGGTCACCTCAACAATTATCCCGAATCGGCTGGTTTGCAACGAAATCTCGATACCCTGTCTCTCATCAAAGCAGCGGAAGCCGATGCGGTCGTTGAAGCGAGCTACACCAATCTTCAGACGGCACAACCCGCGCTAGATTATTGTCGCATGGCGCTTACCACAGGCAAGCATCTGGTACTTGCTAATAAAGGCCCTGTCGCATTGGCGGGCGACGAACTGCGTCAGGCAGCCAAAAAGCGTGGCCTGCAAATCCGTTACGAAGCGACAGTGATGGCGGGCACACCGACGCTGTCTCTGGCAGACACGGGTTTAGCAGGCTGTGCGATTACACGGGCGCGCGGCATCCTCAATGGGACAACCAATTACATTTTGACCCAAATGGAAAATGGAATGGAATATGCCACAGCCCTCCAACAAGCACAGGCGCTGGGTTATGCCGAAGCCGACCCGTCGGGCGATGTCGATGGCTGGGACGCAGCGGGCAAAGTCTTGATTCTAGCAGCGGCCTTATTCGGCAAAACACTGACAATGGACGCGCTGGATGTCACCGGGATTTCGGGTATCGGCGCGGCGGACGTGGCAGACGCACAGGCCAATAACGAACGCTGGAAACTCATCGCAACCATCACACCTACAGGTGGCAGCGTGCAACCGATACGTCTTCCGATCAGCGATCCGCTGGCAAATGTATCCGGCGCAACCAACGCAATCACCTATGAAACCGACACCTTAGGCCATGTCACACTGATTGGCCCCGGCGCGGGGCGCGAGGAAACTGGTTATGGCTTATTGGCTGATTTACTGGCTATACACAGGCTTCAAACCCAAAATGTGTGAAAATAGGCCGAAATTCATAAACGTTAAGTTGCGGCGCGTGCAAAATCCTTTAATATGAATCTAGTATGCCGACACAATTTGTAACAATAACGGCTTGAGGTGCCTTATGCCTGAAGAAACAGCCAGAGTGCTGGTTGTCGAAGATGATACTCACCTGCTGGCGGGTATACGTGACATCCTGGAAATGTATCACTACGATGTCATCACCGCCCAAAACGGACAAGAAGGGTTAGAAGCCCTACAAAAATCCCAACGTCCTGACATTATAGTGTCGGACATCATGATGCCCTACATGGATGGCTTTGAGTTCCTGCAAGAAGTGCGTAAAGAACAGCAATGGCTCACAATTCCATTCATCTTCTTAACCGCCAAAGGCGAACGCAATGATATTCTGCGCGGGCGCAAATTAGGCGTTGATGTGTATTTGACCAAACCTTTCGACCCGGATGAACTCCTGGTAGCGGTCAGGGCGCGACTAGACCGGCAGCGGCAGTTGGATGAAGTGCGTGAAGGGCAAGTTTTAGATGTCAAACGCAATATCCTCACCATCCTGAATCATGAATTTCGCACACCGCTTACGCTGGTGGTGGCCTATTCGGAAATGCTCAAAGAGTATGAGCGCGAAGGGATGAACGAAGAAGAGTTGGTCAGCTTCCTCAAAGGCGTGAGTTCGGGAGCAGATCGGCTGCGGCGTCTGGTGGAGAATTTTATCCTGCTGGTTGAAATTGAAAGTGGCGATGCGTTCGGTACGTTCTCATGGCGCAAGCGCATTATCGCCGACTTGACCGATGTTATCTACTTCGCCCACAATCAAATTTTCACGCCCGCTCTAACAGATTATAGCTGCAAGTTGAGCATCTCCGCCCATCCTCCCATTCTGGGTGATGCCGAGTTTTTGAGTGTCGTCGTGCGTGAACTGCTCAGCAATTCGGTCAAATTCTCTGCGCCGGGCACACCCATTGAAGTCGGCACAGGCACCAGCGACGGCTATGTACACATTTGGGTGCGTGACGAAGGGCGTGGTATCCCGGAAGCGGAATTAGAGAATATCTGGAAAGGCTTCTACCAGATTGACCGCGCCTTCAACGAAGACCAGGGCGCCGGCAGTGGCTTAACCATCGCCAAAGGTCTGGTCGAAATGCACGAAGGGGTGATCCAGGTCGAAAGCACACTGGATAAAGGCAGCACCTTCACCGTCAAACTGCCAATTGCCGAAGAATAAATATCCAATTCGAAAATGGAGGGGTGGCTGGTATACGTCGCCAGCCACCCCTTTTTTGTTGCATTTGCAACACCGGTCTATGGTTTACGTATAGGGTTGCGGAATGACCCCCAAATAAATGGGGATGTGGGCGGGTGAAGATACGCCGTCCTGCATTTTCGTGCTATACTCGTAATGTATTTTTCGGGGTAACTATCAGAGGACACTATCCATGCCTTCGCTTTTCGAGAAAATTAACACACTCATCAGCGCCAATTTACATGCTCTTGTAGACCGGGCACTAGAAAGCAATTCACTCAAGGTCTTTGATGAATATGTTCGGCAGGTTGAACGGAACCTCGATGCACTAGAAGATTCGGCAGCAACCATCGGCGGCACCGTCAAAACGCTGCGCCGCAAATATGACGAATTTTCGACAGCAGCCGAAAAACTTGACCGCGACATTGACACGCTCATGATTAAGGGCAAGGAAGACCTTGCCGCCGCCGCCCAGGCTGAACTCAACACCAAGCAGGAACTGGCGCAAGAATATTATGAGCAGTGGCAGGAGCAAGAACAGCAGTATCAAAAAATGCTTGACATGCGCTTGAAACTCGAAGCACGCCTGACATCCATCAAACAGGAACGTGAACACCTGCGCTCTTTGCTGGAACTCGCCGAAGCCAAGAAGGTCACCCGCCAGACCATCAGCAGCCTCGACCAGCTCACGACAACGGGCGATGCCGAAATCGACAGCCTTGCCGAACGTATTCGCACCCGCATCGACCAGGAAGACGCGCGTCTCGATATGGCGACGCGCAATATCTCCGACCAGATCGAAGAAGCGGTGCGTGGTGGCGAAGTCGAACAGCAGCTTGAAGAACGGCGCTTGCGGTTGGGCATCGGCAAAGATAAAGAATAAACGCCAGACATTTGACGCAGATGGATGATAAGGACGGGGCGGGGATGACCTTGCCCCTGTTTTCATCCCATTGCGACGGATGACATCATCCGTGCGTATAAGTAGTAAGGGACGAGTGGAGCAGTATCACATGACCGAGAAAGTACGTCAACGCGCACTTGGGGCATTATTACAACACGCGGTGTTACGCTGGGAAACGCTGGTGACTATCATCGTCACGACGATATTATTCCTCTTTTTCCCACAGCCCTTTGACTTCTGGCAGCCCTGGTTCTGGATTGTGGGAGGGTTGATTACGGAAGCGGCGTTGGTCGCTTCCACCCTATCCGACCCTCAAGCCACAGAAGAAGCACTCGCGCGCGAATTTGAAAGCCAATATGATCTGAACAGCATTCACAATCGCACCTCCAAACAGCGTCTGCGTGATGCCCTGGAATATCGGCGCAATATGCTCAAACTGGTGCAGCGGCACAGCGGCGCGCTGCGTACCAGCCTGCGCCAGACGGTGCAAGATGTCAACGAGTGGATCGGGCATATGTATTCGTTGGCCGAGCACATCGATGCGTTTCAATCGAACGAACTGGTTGAACGCGATCGCCGCACCGTGCCCCAGCAAATCGAAAAGGTCAAATCACGCCTAAGTCAGGAAAAAGATGCCGCAGTGCGTGATGCGCTCGAACGCCAGCTTCAACAACTTGAACAACAACGCACCAACCTTGAAGCGACAGCCAACAGCGTCAAACGAGCAGAGATTCAACTTGAGAGCACCCTGGCTTCACTCGGCACGATTTATGCCCAGATGTCGCTTATGGGGACAAAAGAGGTCGATAGCGGACGGGCGCAGCGTCTCCGGTTGGAAATTCAGGATGAAGTGTCTACGTTGCAGGATACACTCGATGCAATGAACGAAGTACAGGCACAGCATCTGCGCTTGACGTAGCCGATAACGACAATCAATCGTCACTCAGTCGATTCATCGGGATACGAAACCTGATAATCGACGACTTCGACAACGGGGGCATCACGCCGCCGTTTTTGTTTCTCGGAGAGATGGACATTCACTATCGCGTCCGGCACAAGGCCAATAAATAAGCGCAGCGCGATCAATATGACAACCAGATCATCTAACTGACCTGCGCCGACGAAAAAATCCGGGATAATATCAATCGGCATCATCAAATATGCGAGTGGAATAACAATCGGCACGGCCTTCATCCACAGCGGCACGCGCGAGTCACCCAATAAACGCCACGCCAAACGAAATTGATCCAGAACAGCGTGCAGTGCCGACATATCGCCCTCCGCAAAATCATGCGCTTCATCTCTTCTAAATACGCGCAAGACGCCTTTCGGGTTCTAAACAAAACGGGATGCGTTATCCTCACCCCGTTCATTGGCCTATTCTGACGCATCATCTTCCTGAAAATCCAGCGCCAGTGAATTGATGCAATAGCGCAATCCGGTCTTATCGCGCGGGCCATCTTCAAACACATGCCCCAGATGACTATCGCAGCGGCTGCACACAACTTCGGTACGCACCATGCCATACTGGGTGTCCTGATGCAATTCGACATTGCCCCGTTCGACCACATCCCAGAAGCTGGGCCAGCCACTGCCAGAGTCAAACTTGGTATCGGACGAAAACAACGCCTGTCCACACGCCACACAGCAATAAACACCGTCGCCCTTGTGATAGACATAATCGCCGCTGAAGGGGCGTTCTGTTCCCGCCTGACGGGTCACGGCAAATTGTTCGGGGGTCAATTGTTCGCGCCATTCCACATCTGTCTTCTTGATTTTTTCGCCCATTTGTCGGACACTCCATATCTAGTTACCATTTCGGACCGATTCTAGCAGAACCGTGTTGATTCAGCATCCATAAAACAGCATAAACTCATTACGGCGGCCTAACAGCCCCCTGTATTGAGTCCACTATCTATCACAATCGAAGGAGCGTATCATGCCTGCAAAAGGCCAGCAAGCCCCCGATTTTGAACTGCTTAATCAGGATGACAAACCTGTGAAACTCAGTGATTATCGGGGCAAACGGGTGATTCTATTCGCCTATCCGAAAGCGGCAACACCGGGATGCACCGTACAGGCGTGCGGGTTTCGAGACCATTTCCCCAAAATAGAGGCCGCGAATGCCATCGTGTTTGGCATTAGCCCGGACTTGCCCAAAGACCTCAAAAAGTGGAAAGCCGAAGAAAAATTGCCCTATGACCTGCTCTCCGACCCTGAACATACCGTATTAGAGGCGTGGGGCGCATGGGGTGAACGCTCGATGTATGGCAAGAAGTTCATGGGCGTGATTCGCTCTCACTGGGTCATTGATGAAGCGGGCATAGTCGTGGATGAGCAGTTGAAAATATCGCCCCAGGACAGCATCGAGAAAGGGGTTGCAGCGGTAGAAGGCTTATAGCTAGCTGCTCTCCAAATAATCACGGTGGACGCGATCAACGACTTCAATTAGGGTGTCCGTATCATAATCGTGTCCGCCGATTTCATACCATAAGGCGGCAAACGCCATCGCTAGCGCATAATCATAACGTGGGCCAGAGGGTTCTTCACCCGCGACAATCGCTTCAATACCGGGCGTTGCAATATCCATCTGATTGAGTGTATAAACCACACCCGCCGGATAACGCGCCCATTTGGGTAATGGACGATTGAGCAGCGTCCGCCGCTGTTTCGCCCCACGCCAGTTAAACGTCACCTGTGAGTCGAGGTCGGCGGCGTTGATGCTATATTTATCACCCGGCAGCGAGACAGCCACCACCCACATTTCACGCCCCGGCGCTTGCACAATCCAATCTGGCGTTTGCCCCGGAAATTGTTCCTCAAACATCACGAGCAGCCGCAGTGGTGGGTTGACCGATAAATTCACCGTCGTTTCCTTACAAAAATGTGCTAAATTAGAGCCGCTTTACCCATAGAATCATAACTGACGACGGTTGCACATACAATATCCCGAATGTGGCAAGTCTGGTACAATGTTGACTAGTCCACAAAAACCATAATAGCTATGCCAAAACCTTTAAAGACTACATTCTATCAAACCCATCTCAACTGGATACGCATATTGGTATTTGGCGTGCTGATAAGCGCCTGTGGGCCGCAACCTTCTGCACCGGCTGCCGTCGTGTTATTGGATGAACAACCTGTACAACCAACCGTGTTCGTCCCGACGCCCACCCTCATCCCCACCATAGGGGCTGTCGCGCCATCAGCGACGCCCTCTCCTATCCCAACCGCGTCACCAACCCGTCCTGCCGATGGTTTCAATGCGGCAACATGCAGCACCATGCTGCAAGCGATATGGCAGTCTGCGGGGGATGTGTGTCTGGGTCGTCCCAACGGCTATGTGTGCAACGGCGGTCTCGCACCGCGCATCGCCCCACCTGGACCCGTAAGCAACACGCTGGCTGCTACAGGCGCATTGGTCGAAACACCGTTGATAGACTCCATCCAAACTGCGCCCATCATGACAGCGGGCAATTCAGCGGGTATCGCATGGGTGCGTTCGGCAGCATTTGCCACCTTTAGCGGCGTGATGATTGGTGATGTCGCACTGCAAGACGTTTCGACAGACGACAGCGCACCCTGGCAGTCATTTATCGTCCAGACAGGTGTGGCTGGCACACCGTCAATGTGTGCGTATGCGCCGACCAGCAGTTTCGTGGTGCAAAGTCCGCTTGGCGGCACATCGACCATGATTATCAATGGCGTCTCTGTCGATTTAGACGGCACACTGGTGATTCAGACCGGGCAAGAAGGCGCTGTCGGCTTCACACGTTTCATGGCGTTGTTTGGTCGGGCGCGAGTCATCACACTCGGCGAACCACAAATTTTCTATGCGGGTCAGCAAGTCAACGTGGCGTATCCCCCCGGCGACCTCACCCGTCCATCGGGCGCATCCAGCGAGCCATTACCATTAGACTTTGACCGCATTCAATATCTCCCTGTATCGCTGTTGGATCGTCCTGTGCGGTTGGTACAGCCCGGCATTGCCCTGACAGAGGGAACAGTCAACATGCGCGCCGAACCCTCATTAAGCGGTCAGATACTGCGTCAGGTCGAAGCAGGCGAAACGTTGAGCATTTTGGGCATTAGTCCGAGCGGCGAATGGCTGCACGTTCAAACCGACAATGGCGAAACGGGTTGGATCGCTGGCGAAGTGCTGCGGCAATTTCTGGGGCCAATCGAACAGGTTTACAGCCAAACCCCTCTCCCACCAGACCGTCTGGGCGATTTAGGATTGACGGCGCGTGTAAACAAACCGCAGGGCGCGAATCTGCGTGAAGCACCCGATATTGCTTTTGAAGTGATTGCCGTCATTCCCTATGATGCCCAGGTGAATCTGGTGGCGCGCAGCCCATACAGCCCCTGGGTCAAAGTCGAGGTCAACGGCATGATTGGCTGGATGGCATTGATTACACTGGATACCAGCGCGGGCGTTGATTTGCTGCCAATTCATTTCGATGTGCCGCCGCAGCCCACACCGGGACCACCTACCCCCGTTCCCGTATACGATGGCAACGCCTTCCCACTACCTGCGGGATAATCCAATTGCAAAACAGTAAAACAGTACGGAGACACTCAAATTGTCGAGCAGTCTCCGTATTTTGATTGGGCGTTAGTCTTCACTGTGGAACTATCGGGCAGCTTTTCCATACGCTATACTCGCCCAAATTATTGCCCGCCACAGGAGTGTGACTATGCCCGATATTCAATTTGACCGTTATTACCGTTATGACGACTTAACCACGATTTTAAAAGCCTTTGCCAGCGAATTCCCTGAACTAGTTCACGTCGAAAGTATCGGCAAAAGCTATGAAGGCCGTGACATCTGGTTGGTTACAGTGACCAATACCGAGACTGGCCCGGCCAACGAAAAACCCGCACTCTGGGCAGATGCCAATATCCACGCCTCTGAACTATCGCCGGGAACGGCTGTACTATATGTGATTCACAACCTTACCCAAAATTATGGCAAAGTGGATGACATCACGCGCGCACTGGATACACGCGCGTTCTATCTTGTGCCGCGTGTCAATCCCGATGGCGCGGAATGGGCATTGGCGGATGTGCCCAAAATCATCCGTTCGAGCACCCGCCCCTATCCCTACGATGAAGACCCGCTGCCGGGGCTGGTCGAAGAGGACATCGACGGCGATGGTCGCATGTTGTTGATGCGCGTGCCCGACCCCAACGGCGCGTGGAAAAAATATCCTGACGAACCGCGTCTCCTCGTCCGACGCGACCCAACAGAAGTCGGCGGTGAATACTATCGCGTGCTGCCCGAAGGTCGCATCGACAATTACGATGGTGTGACGATTGAATTACAAAGTCGCAAAGAGGCGCTCGACCTCAATCGCAATTTCCCCGACCATTGGCGGCAAGAACATGAACAACGCGGCGCTGGCCCCTATCCCGCATCCGAGCCGGAAGTCCGCGCGCTGGTCGATTTTATCGCCAAACACCCCAACATCATCGGCGGCATTTCGTTCCATACCTTTAGCGGTGTGCTGCTGCGTCCCTATAGCTATCAGGGTGATGATGAATTCCCCGCCGAAGACCTCTGGACATTCCAGAAAATCGGCGCGCACGGCACAGAGATGACAGGTTACCCCAATGTTTCCGTGTTTCATGACTTTAAATATCACCCCAAACAGGTCATTTATGGGGGATTTGACGATTGGCTCTACGAGCATATCGGCGCGTTCTCATGGACAGTCGAAATCTGGAGTCCACAACGTCAGGCTGGAATTAAGGATTATAAATACATTGAATGGTATCGTGAGCATCCTGTCGAAGACGATTTGACGATGCTGAAATGGAATGACGATGTACTGGATGGACACGGTTATATCGACTGGTATCCATTTGAGCATCCGCAGCTGGGCACAATCGAACTCGGCGGTTGGGATAGACTGTATGCGTGGCGCAATCCACCGCCGCAATTCCTCGAAAAAGAGGTCGCCCCATTCAGTGA
>CAZTLI010000186.1:0-9669 GCA_964614375.1 uncultured Anaerolineaceae bacterium | reverse complement strand
GTTTAACGCCCAACGATGCTCAACCTGCTGATCGGAAAGCCTTCGTCGATGAAACGTTGACCCGGTTGAGTAATGCCATTGATCCTAAACACTCATCGGTAAAGGTGATTACACAGCAGGATCGTCCAGATACAGGGCAACTGCGCCTGACATCGACTCAGGCCAGTAACTTGATGGCAGCACCGGGCACGAATACATTTCTGGGATTGCGTGATACAGCGATTATAGCCTTAATGTTGTGTACAGGTATTCGCGAAGCCGAGGTGTGTGCATTAAGCGTAGTTGATTTGAGGCAGAGGTTGGGTGGAGAACTAGCGTTGCATGTACGTAAAGGCAAGGGACGTAAAGAACGATTAATCCCTTATGGTGAACTCGAGTTTGTGTTGGCTATTGTCGATACATGGCTACATAATGCTGGAATTGATCAAGGTGCTGTATTTAGGGGATTTTATAAAGGGGGAAAACGGGTGCGCCCTACCCCGTTAACAGTACGAGCAATAAATCAAATTCTGGATCGCTACCCCATCATGATAGATGGTGAGTTGCAAATTATTAAACCACATGATATGCGGCGGACATACGCACGTCGTTTATACATTGCGGGCGTCGACTTGTTAGCGATACGTGATAATCTTGGTCACAGCGACACAAAAACAACACTGGGTTATATTGGCACAATGAATGTCGATGCTCGCCGTCCGCCTGCAATCTATGAATTTGACTTGAATGCGCTGAAGCGTGCGCCTGCCGAGTAGTACATGCTTAATGCTTGAATCCACTATTTCACATAAAGTTAAATCAAAATATTCACATTTTACGTATAGTAGCATAATTCATGCAACTGAATTTTCAATTGCATAACTGAAGGTGTGTCACATCTTCCGTGTCATTGTGTAACACTTATTAGAGAGGGGTACTCATGGCGCAAGATCACAAAGATGGCAACGTGCTACAGGCTGATAATCTGATTAAACGGTTACAAGTGGGTGAGGTGGCTGTTGATGCTTTAAGTGGGGTTAGCCTTACAGTTAAGCGAGGCGAGTTCTTAGGCATTATTGGGCCATCCGGCAGCGGCAAATCAACATTGCTCGGCTTGATTGGCGGTTTGGATACGCCAACCGATGGGCGAGTGTTTATCGACAACATTGATGTAACAAATTTGAGTGAACGTGAGCTAACACAGATTCGTAATGAAAAAATTGGATTCGTATTCCAATCATTCAACCTCATTCCGACCCTAACTGCTCTAGAAAACGTCGCACTGCCGGTTCAATTTTCCCGTATGAAAGGCGTGAAGCCGCATGACCGGGCGCGTGAACTGCTCGAAACTTTTGGTTTAGGAGACCGGATTCACCATCGTCCGACACAACTCTCTGGTGGTCAACAACAACGTGTAGCGATTGCCCGTGCTTTAGCCAATAATCCCCCTTTGCTGTTGGCGGATGAACCGACGGGAAATCTCGACACTCAATCCAGTGAAGTGGTCATGAATGCTTTCCGATCTGTACAGAAAGAGATGAACACGACCATCATCATTGTCACACATGATATGGACATTGCATCACAGGTAAATCGGTTGGTGACATTGATTGACGGGCGTATTGCCAGCGATGATCCCCGTTCAACAGCACAAGTCGCCGCAGTCAATGCCTTACGTGAAGAACGCGCTACGGGTGAACTCTCCAAACTTGATTTGAATGACTGAAGGAGCATATCATGATTGAGCAACTACGTTTCTATATCAGTCATTCGTTTAATGATTTGCGAACCAGCAAGCAACTCGCATTTTTTGCGCTGCTGAGTATCGCAGCAGGTGTAGCAGCGATTGTTAGTCTGCAAACGCTGGCTGTGATGATTCAAGATGCGCTCACGGGCAATCTACAAGAGAGCAATCGAGGAGACATTGTTCTGAGCGTGCAATCGGAATTTGGTGCGGATGACGCCGTTTTTGAACAAGCGGTTGACGACGGCGTTTTCACAGCTCACACACTTTCTTTTTTTGGTCAGGAAGCCACGATTTATAGTCTGGGTGCGGATGGAATCGACCAACTACAAGCATGGATTGATGAACATTATCCCGGTCAGATTCGCATCAACTATCGCCTGAGTTTATCCAGTGCCATTGAAATTTTCACCGGATCTGGCTTGGGCACGTCGATCACAGCCATGGAGACCGGAAATCAAGCAATCTCACTCACAGCGGTGGTCATTGACCCTGCCAGCTATCCCTTTTATGGTCAAATTATGACGTTATCTGGGGAAGTGTTGGCGGATGTCTTGCAGTCACCGACTGACATCGTTATTGGCGATAACATTGCACGCGATCTGGAACTCGAAGTTGGTGATATGGTGGCGATTAACGGGTCAGATGCAACGTTCATCGTGCGCGGTGTCGTGGATGCAGGTGATGAGGTGCGTAACCTGGGGTCGGATATAGGGGCGGCATTATTTGGCTTCTATTATCTCAATCAATCGGCTGTGCTGTCAGAAGATGCTGTTTTTACAGATATTCCCTTCCAAACAGACGGTATTTACATGCAGGTTGATGACCCGGCATTGGTGCAGCAAATCAATGGGCAGTTGCTAGTAGATTTTGGTACGACGGATAGCACAGGCGCATTTGTCTCCTACTTCAATACGACCACAGTGGATGATTTACGTGAACAAAATGAGACACTCGCTAATAATATCAACCAGCTTGTAACGGTTATGGGGCTGGTTTCCATGTTAATTGGCAGTATAGGGATTATCAACACGATGCAAGTGATTGTACGGCGTCGGACACTGGAAATTGCCGTCCTCAAAACCATTGGTTTACAGGCGGGACAAATCACCAGCCTCTTTTTGGTCGAAGCCCTACTGTTGGGAGTCATCGGCAGTATTGTGGGTATTGTGTTAGGTTGGGGGACAACATTCATCATTAAAGGTGTCGCTGAAAGTTTATTTGGGCAGGCTTTACCCTTCCGCATTGCATTGACACCTGTGTTCAATGGTTTTGTCATCGGCATATTGGTGACCACAATTTTTGGCTTTCTCCCTACCCTAACGGCTGGACAGGTACGACCCGGTATCGTGCTGCGCCCATCGGATAATGTGGTCCCTAAAGCAGGTGTAGGCCGAATACTCATCGCCCTAGCTGTGATTATTATTGCGCTGAGTTTAGTCGCATCGACCATCCTCGGCAGTTTTGGCTTATCACTGGTGATCGTCAGTGTCGCCTTTGTGTTGATAGGGATTTTATATGCCATTTTGTGGGGTTTGATCTGGTTAGTTGGGAATATTTTCCCCACATTGGGTTCAGTCGATCTCAAAATCTCGCTGCGACAGATGCTTGCCGGGCGTGGTCGTGGTGCATCAACATTGTTAGCGCTTGTTATCGGTGTGTTCTCGCTCAGCTTGATAACCTTGTTTGCTTCATCCATCAATAACCTGTTGTCATCTGCGCTAGAAGAAGGCGCAGGCGGGAATATCATCGTTTCAGTCGCAACCATGAACACACTGCCGACAGTGGAAGAGACCATCCAAAACTTCGAGGCTGTCGAGAGTTATGAGACGCTGATTAATTACACCGTAGAACTGGTTGGCATGACATTGGCAGATGGCACAGAACTTAGCCGCGAAGACATTAATGCGCGGGTGCTTGCTGCACCGCAAACTATCCCATTTGGCCCACCTCTCACGGATGCACAACGCCTGCAAATCTTTGACGCCCAACTGAGTACCATTGACGCGCTCGAAGTGGACAATCTGCCTGATGTACATTTCATTGCTGGCAGGCAATTGGATGTGGACGACATCGGAATGCCACAAATTGTCCTGACCGATAATGACTCAATCGACGCATTAGGGGTGCAAGTGGGTGATAACTTGATTTTCCAGTACATCTCGCAAAACCCATTAAGTGGAGAGCAGACAGACACGGCTGCCTTTGAAGTCGTGGGCATTGCCCAACAAGCGGCAGTGAATATCTCCTTTAATAATTCCAGCACCTACGCATTTTCTGAGTCGTTTCCAGAAACCTGGTCGCCAACTGGCATTTCGGTGATTGTGGATGTGCCAGAGGAAAATGTGCCCGAATTCAGGCGTGCCATCGGCGCGATTCCCGGCACGTTTGCGTTGGAAACGGCGCGATTTGTGCGCCTGTTTATCAACTTGCTGGGTACATTCACGGCATTTCCAATTATGGTCGCCGCACTCGGATTAGTGGTCGGCGGTGTTGTCATCGCCAACTCAGTCGCGCTAACGACGATGGAACGTCGCCGCGAAATTGCAGTTATGAAAGCCATTGGGTTGCAACGAGAGCGAGTTTTAGGCATGATTTTGCTGGAAAATGGACTTCTTGGCTTTATCGGTGGTCTGATTGGTGTAGGCATTGGGCTTTTGGCGCTATTTTTGCTGCTGACACTTTCGATGGGGCCTGCCGACGCTATCCCCTATGGCACTGCCCTCTTATTGATGCTGTTGTGCATTGTCGTGGCGCTGGTTGCAGCGGTCACCAGTGCGTGGGGAGCATCTGGTGAAAAACCATTGAATGTTCTGCGCTATGAGTGATGATGCACAGTTGAAATCAGCATAAACATGCCTCTCCACGATCAAGATAAAACAGTGCCCGGAATTGTCCGGGCACTGCACTATGTTATGGGTCGAATTACCCTGTTTCTGACAGTTAATTCCTAGTCAGATTGTGCAACTTCACCGCAGTAGGGACTACCCAGCCAGCGCACGTCAATCAGGCGATTACCATAACGTTCGCCACCACTGAAGTCGGTGATGACATACCCATAGAACAGGTCTACCTGTGTTGTACAGCCCGCCAGCGGCACTGGGCCAAGGTGGACTGTCTCGCCAGGGCCGATAGACATCGTATGGCTACCGAGCAGTTGCTGTGTCGCTATTGTACCGTCCATGACCATGTAGGAGGCAATACCGACTTCATAGGTACACGCATCTGACAGATTGGTCACCGTGCCGTTGTCAAACGGCGGGTTCAGGTGACTACCGCTGTGTTTCAGATCACCATCTGGATTGGGTACACAGACAGGTGGATCTTCTTCCACAGGCTCGTCATTCTGTGGCTCCTGGTTTTGCGGCGGATCGTTCGCAGGCGGATCATTCACAGGTGGATCGTTCACAGGTGGATCATTCTGTGGTGTGTCGAGCTGCGGCTGATCGTTCTGTGGTGGATCGAGCTGCGGCGGGTCAGCCGGCGTTTCTTCATTCTGCGGTGGTTCGCAGTTCACACCCGTGTTAATCCAGCGACTGTCAATCAGACGTTCGAGATAAAGATCACCGGTTGAGAAGTCGAGGATTGCAGGGCCATAGAATAGGTCAACCTGTGCCCAGCACGCTGGCAGATCAATCAAACGTGTATCGGCGGTGTCGATTGTCTCGCCGGGGCCAACCCAGATACCGTCTTCATAGTCGAAGATTGTCTGTGTCGCCACTGTCCCGTCATAGATTTGGTAGGAAGCGATGCCCACATAGTAACCGAAGCATTCGGATAGGTTCTGAACGATACCATGATCGAACGGCCAGACCAGATAGCTACCCGCGTGATTCAGGTCATTGAACGGATCAGGTGATTGGCGCAAGCAGATATCTTCGTGTGTATTAACCACTGTGACGAATGTTTCGTCATCGAATACGACAACCGGATCACCTTCAAGCGTCATTGTCCATACTTCGCCCAGATCTGGCTCAGTGATGGTGTATTCACCCGGTTCAAGCCCGTCTACCGTGAACGATTCACCATGTTCGAGGTATTCACAAACAGGCTCTGGCAGGTTACCACCTGACACACAGACATAGAATTCTGTATCCGGAATCGGATCGGCATTGAACCAATCAACTTCCTTCGTCACTGTCAGACTGCCAGTCTGATGCCAGTTGCCAAATTGTAGATTCTCAACATCGCCTAAGCCAACTGTGACCTCGTAGCAGGGTTCATTGTATGTCGGGTCGATGGTGCCCGGTTCGCTGTTAACCCAGAATTCTTGTTGAGTCTCGCAGACAGTATACGTACCCGGTTCGAGGTTGACGAAGTTGGCGCGACCTTCACTATCAGTTACGATCTGGTCAACTTGCTGACCACCCTCGTCATAGAGTGTGATTGTCCAGCCTTCCAGCCAGTCTTCACCCTGACCACCGTTGCGGTTGCCGTTACGGTTCAGGTCTTCGTACTTACGTACCCGGATGCGTGGCGTGCGTTGGTTGACGAAGGTACAGGTCACATCTTCACCCGGAGCGAGGTCGATAGTGACGTTGTTATTTTCAACATCAATATCAAAGGTCGTATTGACTGCACCTTCACAGTAAATGTCTCCCAGACCCCATGCTTCACCGAAATTACCCGTCTCGGTAATGGTGTATTCACCGTATTCGAGTTCAGTGAATGTTGCGCTGTTGGAGAAGTCGGCGTTGTTACCACCATCGTCATCCAGTGTGAATTCACCTATCGGATCTGTACCCTCGAAAGTGAAGTTACGACCATTATCAGGCTGCGTATCCTTCACAATCGTGATGCTGCCTGTCAACGCATGGTTACCAAAGAAACGATAGTCAGTTTCACCCGGCAGGATGAGTACCAATTCACACGGTAGAGGTCCACCGGGGTCAGTATTCTCCCAACCATCTTGTTCGACTTCACAGACCTTATACAATCCCGGATTCAGCGTGAACCACACCCAACCATCTTCATCCGTCACAGCTTCAGTGACATAGGTAAGAATGCCATCACCACTGATAATGCTGTAGATTTGGATTGTCCAACCACTCAGGCTTTCATCACCATCATCACGGTGACCATTACCATTGCGGTCATTATACTTCTGGACATGCAGTTGGCCTCGCAGTAGATTGCCAAAGTCTATCTTCGTTTCACGATTAGCTCGGATTTCCACCCATTCACAGGGACGTTCACCACCCGGATCGGTGTTAATCCAATCTAACTGGGCTTCGGTAGGTTCTTCGCAAACTTCATATTCACCCACTGGCAGTTCGAAGATCGCCCAACCATGTGTGGAATGGAAGAAACTGAATATAGTATGGGTTTGCTGACGGGCGACTTCGTTACCTTCGCTATCGTAGACAACAATCCACCAGCCATTCAAACCGGGTTCGAGGAAATCATACTCACCATTGTTGCTAAGGTCATGATACTTCAGAACCTTCAGAGTGCCTGTACGCTGGCGATTGCCGAATTCATAGACAACTTCACCACCCGCTTCCACCGTCACGTCGATACAATCATCTTGTCTCGCGTCATGCGGTGCGGTGATTTCCCAGCCTTCTTGCACGACTTCACACAACTCATAATCGCCCTCTGGGACGTTAGTGAACCATGCCCAACCGGGTTCATTGGTTTCGGGGTGATTCATCGTTGTGACCTCGAACGAGCCACCTTCACCAATCAGCGTGAATGTCCAACCGTTTAGACCCGGCTCATCATCATCGTGGCGTCTGTCGCCATCGACATCATGGAACTTGAAGACATGCAGGCTGCCGGTGTTCACACAGTAAGGCACATCATCAGTTGCATGGGTACTCGTGGCTGCCAACAGACGATTCGCCAGACTACCGCCATACCGATTGCCGTAAGGCCCGTAACTATTTGTATAGAATGCGGGCAACAGTAATGGTACTTGATCAAGTTCAGTCGGTTGATCGACTGAATCAGCCAGGTGATTGGCATCAAAGACGACATCAACCTGTGCGGCGCAATCCGGCAGATCAACTGTTAGATTGACTTCGCCACCGGGCGGCACAATGATGCTTGTCCCATTGACGCCACCGAGGAAAGTGCCCAAATCGCCAACGGGCGGTTCCCAATCAAACGGAATTTGTGAATAGGGATCGTTAGCCCACGAATCAAACATTTGATACGAAATCATGCCGACTTCATATTCGCAGCTAGAGGACGAATTCGTTATCCAACTCGTCGCAGTACCATTCTCGATATCAACGCGTAACTCTGCATCGAGATGATCTTGCGGCTCGCACACTTCTTGTTCCTGGTTGCCGAATACATAGACTGGATATTCGACTTCGCGCGGTTCGCAGTTGGGACCGGTTATAGTACCTACACGAACTTGACCAGACCGCGGGAATCCACCTGATTTCACACCTACCTGAACGCTGGTTGCGCCATAGGGTTCCTCGAATGTAACAGAGAAGATGCCTGTATCATCATCATCATCTCCGTCGTCATCAAAATCATCATCCAAGTCATCCCACTTGAAGCCATTAACCCCTGTGCTAGGATCGACGCCAAAATCGGTATCATCAACGCCTTCAGGTCCACTCCAATCAACAGGTTCATCGCACAGTCCAAGTACCCAATGACTCAGATCGCGATTGCCAAGTTCCGTCACACGATAATCCCATGTGAGACCACCGTTACTGGTGCCAAGGAACTCAATGCGGAAGCTGTCACCATTACCTGTTGTTAAAGGATTAGGATTCGAGAAATTGCCACCCGGAATTTCGGTAGCAGCAACCTGTGCAATCTCTACCTCGATACAGTTATCATCCAGAGCGGCATTGGGTGTGGTGACTTCCCAATCATCTTGCGGGGTTTCGCAAAGCAAATAATCCCCTAAAGGAATGTCGGTGAACCAGGCCCAACCGGGTTCATTAGTGTCAGGGTGATTCATCGTTGTTACGATGAATTCATCATCTTCACCAGTTAACGTGAATTCCCAGTCGTTGAGACCCTCTTCACCATCCCCTTGCTCACCATCGCCATCTATGTCATTGAACTTATAAACATGCAGGCTGCCTGCTGCTGGTGGCAGTTCGTGGTTACCGAATTCGATGGTTTTATCGTTGTTCAAATAAAACCATCCCGTGCAAACTCTACCATGTTCATCAGGTTCACCACCGGGTTCGGTGTTCTCCCAACCTTCTTGAGCGACTTCACAGACCTTATACAAACCGTTGTCAAGATCGAACTCTACTCGACCACTGCTGTTAGTTTCGCCACTAGCAGCAACTTGACCTAGAATGTTATAAACGACAAACGACCAACCGCTTAAATAAGGTTCATCGCTATTCCTATCGCCATTATTATCCAAGTCATTGTACTTACGAACTTTTAGCTCGTTGTCACCTTGTGAACCAGTCGCCATGACGCTGCTGGTGTCATCAAAATTCCCCGACGACCAATCCGAAGTATCGAGGTCGTGGGCCGATACTGTTCCCGAAAACATTACCAGCAGCGCCATCACAACCACAAAAACGGCGATAGGACGCCGGTGAGTTGTGAGACCTGCTAATTTCGAGAACAGGTGGGTGGTATGGGAGTGTTTACTCATGAATCACCCCCGATACGAGTACAGGCATTTTCTGACATAAAAATTCCCCTGAAAAATAAGATACGATGTAATGCCACTACGCTTCCTCCCCCTCACACGAATTGGGGTCTTTCTCCATTTGTGTTCATCGCCGGAAGCACACCTGAACACTGGTTCCAACCGGGATACTCTTTTGGGGCTTTCTATTTAGATACAAGATTTCCCGGTTTTGTTAGGCATCCTTACAGCAAGCGTGTTGGTTCAGCAAAAATTACTTAATCAACCCGCTTAAATTGTGATATAGGGATACCTGGTTAACATCCTAAACGCTCAAACTAAAATCCAACTAACTGTCGCCTAACCTCACATAACAAAATCG
>CAZTLI010000185.1:0-9722 GCA_964614375.1 uncultured Anaerolineaceae bacterium | reverse complement strand
CGGGACTGACCTGTTCTTCCTCAATGGCGCGAATGGGACGAATCCCGGTGATGGCGCGTTATTCGTGGGCTGGTTCTTCCAATTCGCATTCGCGGGCGCTGCCGGGACGATTGCGACTGGCGCGATGGCAGAACGCACGGCCTTCTGGGGCAAAATCATCTACAGCGTGCTGCTCGGTCTGTTCATCTATCCGGTGGTCGTCCACTGGGTCTGGCAGGGCGAAGGCTGGCTGACGGGTCTGGGCTTCCTCGATTTTGCAGGCAGCACCGTCGTCCACCAAACAGGCGGCATCATCGCGCTGATGGGTGCAATTCTTGTCGGCACGCGCTACGGACGGGTATTTGGCAGTCCGCCACGACCACACAACCTGATGATTGCCACACTCGGCACATTCATCCTGTGGTTTGGCTGGTATGGCTTCAATGTCGGCTCGACACTGGGCGCGGGCGACCCCAATATCATGGGTCTGGTTGCGGTCAATACGACATTGGCAGCCTGCACGGGCGCACTGGGCGCGATGTTCTTCATTTACCTGCGTGCGGGTCACTGGGACCTGGGTTTCGTGCTCAATGGGTCGCTGGCGGGACTGGTCGCGATTACGGCGGGTTGTGCCTTCGTCGCGCCGGGGTCGGCACTCATTATCGGCGCGCTCGCGGGCGGGCTGGTCGTGCTGGCGGTTGAGGTGGTCGAACGCATGAAAGTTGATGATGCGGTGGGCGCATTCTCCGTACACGGTGTCTGCGGCATGTTCGGCACACTGGCGATTGGTCTGTTCGGCGTGCCGGCTTTAACAGGTGGCACAGGCGGTCTGCTGGTCGGCGGCGGCGTGGAACAATTGGGCGTGCAGGCTGTCGGCGTGATTGCCGTCGCAATCTGGGCCGGTGCGACCAGCTTCGTGATGTTCTATGTGCTCAAGGTGCTCGGTCTGCTGCGTATCTCTGAAGAAGCAGCCGAAGTCGGCATCGACGTACACGAACACAGCGCCACTGTCTGGCCTGATGTCCTGCCCTTCCCCGAAGAAGCACCATCTGGCGCTGGCGACTAACGAACGTCGGGGCGATTGACAATCGGGCAGCAGGATTGCGCGATTGGTCAGCATACAATGTTATCGTGTGTATAATAAGGCAGTCCTGATAGGGCTGTCTTTTTTGTGTGGGAGCAGATATGGGCAAGAAGAAGGATAAGAAAAAGAAGAAAAAGCCCCGTATTCGTCCGCTGGCGATTTGTGTCTTCCGGCGCGGCGACAAGATTTTTGTGGCGGAAGGGCATGACCGTGTGAAAGACCAGACCTTCTATCGACCTATCGGCGGCGCGATTGAATTCGGGGAATATGCCGAAGCCTGTATCCAGCGCGAACTGCTGGAAGAACTCAATCAGCCTGTGCGCGACCTGCGCTATCTGGGTACGCTGGAAAATATCTTCACCTTTGAAGGCGCGATGGGTCATGAAATCGTGCGGGTGTATGATGGCGCATTTGTCGATGAGGCGATTAATGCCGATGACATCCGTGTCGAAGGGTGGGAAGCGGACATGAAGCTGTTGTATGTCGCCGTGTGGAAATCGCTGGACGATTTTCGGGGCGATGACGCGCCGCCGCTGTATCCCGTTGGTTTGCTGGCACTGCTCGACTCGACAGCGTGATGTATTAAAGGAATCGACACGCAATGCCCATCCAACCCCAATCTATCATTGCGCGGCTTGCCACAACGCCGACAGAATCCGACGCCTATAACGAATATGCGGGCGATGACCCCAACAACACGATCCGTCGTGAAAATCTCCTGTTGTATCTTCAACAAGGTCTCGCACGCCAACCCGATACGCTGATGGTGATGGAAGCGCCGGGGTATCGTGGCTGCCGCATTACGGGTGTGCCTGTGACCAGCCGCAAAATTCTGTTAGAGGGTATTGACGGTCTGTTCGGCGCAGGCAATGGCTATCAAAACACACACGATCCCGGTTTTGAACGCATTTACGGCGAACAGAGCGCGACCATTGTCTGGCAGACACTGGCGGACATCGGCCTTTTCCCCTTCATCTGGAACACATTCCCGTTCCATCCCCACAAACCCGACCAACCCCTGACCAATCGCAAGCCGCGCAAAGCCGAAACCGAACGCGGCGCGACCTTCCTGCGCGATATTCTCGATCTGTTCGCATTCAAGACGGTGATTGCGGTGGGCAATGTCGCCCATGACACGCTGACCGGGATGGCTATCGACTGTCAGAAGGTGCGGCATCCGGCGCAGGGTGGCAAGAACGATTTTGTCGCGGGCTTACGGGCGATGTTATTACGGGGATGACCGTTTCAAATTGATGAGTCCGGCTAAGGTGGGGCGGAAGCCACATTGCGCGTAGAAGGTGTGGTGCTCCGGGTTATAATCGACATGCACCCACTCGATGTCGTGTTCACGGGCGGCCTCGACTGCCGTCTGCACCAGTTGCACCCCGATTCCCCGCCGCCGATAGTCGGGATGGACGGTTGTGTCGAGGATGAAGGTGTGTATGCCACCATCCCATGCCAGCTTGACAAACCCGATCAACGTGTCATCGACATAGGCATAGACATAAAGCAAGCAGTGGATTAACTCCGGCGTAAAATCTATCGGCTTGTGATGCGGCCACGACATGGCGAAGAGGGCGTTGAGCGCATCGTTATCGACTGGCGGGTTGATGCGGTAGCGGACAGCGGTCATGCGGGTTCGCTTTCTGGGATATTACCGCTCTCGCGCAGGGATACCCGCACCGACTGCGCCCAATCGCGCACCCTGTCGCAGTAGGCATCGGCGCCCGCCGCCACGACATCCGCCGCCGTCATCGTCCAGCGTACAGGGTGGTCATACACACCGATTGAATCGGGTCGGGCGGTGACTGTCCACGCACGATTGCCCGAAGCGACCTGTTCCCGCCGCCGCTTCCGCACAGCGTCTGTAGAGAGGCCGCGCACAAGGAAATCCAGCAGCAGCGACCTGGCATAGCTCAGCCCATCCTGTGCATACAAACCCGGATGTTGCAGGTGATAACACAACACCATTAGATGATGTACCACAGCACGCGCCGGGTCTTCCGCTTCCCAGAATAACATCTGGTGGAAATGGTCGCGGCAGGTTGTGCCGTCTTGTAAGGGTGTCTCACATTCAGGGCAGTGCATGATGATATAACCTCGTCCGGTCATCGACAGAATTGGATGATAACAGTCAACGACGGTTCAGGCAAGGTGAGGACGTGTTAAACCGGGTAAATGGCAGATGGTTCACATCTATTCCCGAAAACCTGACCCATTCAGGAAAACAGACACAGGTAACAGTTGCGATTGTCGCGCCACCCGTTAAAACCTTCGGCTGCCCGAAAACCACGTCATCTGAAGCTGACACGAGCAGCAAAGGGTGCGTCTGGAACGACAACAATTGTCCCCTTCAGTGGACGTGGCCCTGTAGCAGCCAGACGATGACGGTACACAACACCGCTATCGTCTGGCGGCGCAAACGACCCATTGCACAAAAGTGTCAGGTTCTCAGCATCTATTCCAGCGGGGCAATCGGCAGCGCGACAGTGAAGATCGTGCCTTCACCAACCACACTTTCGACACTGATTTGCCCCTCATGGCGATTCACACAATCATTCACAATTCGCAGTCCGAGACCTGTCCCGCTGATGTTTTCGACATTGGGCGCACGATAATAGGCGTCAAAGATTTTATCGAGACTATCTTCGGGGATGCCTATGCCTTCGTCGCGCACTGTGAAGAGCACATTGTGTTCCTCCTGCCAGACATCCACTTGCACCGGCTGCCCGTCGGGAGAGAACTTCATGGCGTTGGTCAGCAAATTCATCAGGATATGCTGGAGCAAATGCTGGTCAATGGCAATATTGTGCAGATTATCGGTGTATGTGAATTCAATCGGGCGTCTGGTGCGATAGGTCACACGCAGCGTTTCAAAGGTATCCTGAAACACGGTCACCACATCCACCGGTTCGGGATTGAACACTAAACTGTGGTCTTCGGCGCGCAGCACCATCAGCACGTCATCCAGCATCCGTCCCAATTCATCGACATGGAAGTTGATTTTTTCCAGATGCTCGGTGCGTTTGTGGGCGTCCATCGTCTCGAAGTGTTTATTTAGCAAAAAGCTCGACACACCGATAATCGCCAGCGGAGTGCGAAACTCGTGTGACACGCGCGTCATGAACGTCGTTTTGAGCGCGCTGAGTTCCTTCTGCTGGGCCAACGCCGCCAGCAGACGTTCTTTTTCCAACCGATCCAGTTCGTTCTGTTTGCGCTCGGTAATATCGCGGACGATTGCCATGATGCGCCCGTCCGGGAGCTGCCGCGCGTTCACCTCGACAGGGATGCGTGTCCCATCGCGATGAACAAGCAGGCGTTCGTTCAATATCGCTTTGCCGTGATGCAATTCGTCGAGGCGCAGGGGGCGTGCGGCGATAGATTCCGGCGCGATCAGATCGTGAATCGTCATTTGCAGCAGTTCATCGCGACTATAACCCAGCAGTTCTGTCGCGCGAACATTCGCATCGACATAACCATTCGCAGCGTCCGAAATAAAAATCGCGTCAGACGCATAATCCATCAACATCCGATTATAGGCCTCGTCTGTCGCGCGCGACTGGACTGCTTGCTGCGCTTCTGTTACCTCATTTACATATAATAAGAGTCCACCCGGCGTCTCGTTGTCGCGATTCCAGGGCATAATATCCCAGCGCAAGTGTTTCATTGTGTCGTCAGCCACTGTGAACGGGGTAGTCAGGGTGTAGGGCGTTCCCTCGTCAAGACAGCGTTGGAACATCTCGCGCCAGTCACCCGCCGCATCGGGTACAACGTCAAAAGGATGCTGACCGACGATGGCGTCCGCGTCCAATTGAAATAAACGGAGCCAGCGCCGATTGGCATACAGATACCGGCTCGTGGTATCGACGACCGCCGCCGCCGTGGGCAGGTCGTCGAGTGTTTGATACAGCCATTGAGACGTATTCTGCGAATCATCATTATCAGAATACGCATTGTGCTGGGCAGCCAACATTATCATCCCTTGACCCTATCAACCCCATATACGATTACGATCAATCACTTTTTAACACTAAACAGGGTTGTGAGCCTTCGCTTTTCTAACTTATCCGCTACAATCGTGAAGTACAAATTAGTAAGCCGTAAGGAAAAATTAAATTTGTAAAGATAAATCAATTATAGCACAAGTATAACAAATAGGTTGGTGATTTGGGTTGATTATCGCTCGAATTGCGTATGATTCAGGTATATTTGAAACAAATTGTAACAGATTACTATCGTATTCTTGACAAGGTGACTTGTCAGCCCACGGTTGCAGGGCTAAGGGACACAGGGCAGTGCTCAATCCATTGATTTATATCTCGATTGCGCTGGGTGTATTCACGCAAACCGTGAGCGGATTCGGCATAGCGCTGGTGGCGATGCCGCTGTTGATTCAAGTTATCGACGATGATTCTGCCGCCACGCTGATCATTCTGGTCGGGATGGTCGTCAAGCTGATTATGTTACTGCGCTATCGCCATAGTCTGACAATCCAACTGATATGGCGATTGATGGCCGCCGCCATCATCGCGATTCCGATGGGTGTGGCGCTTCAAGCCCGCGTGCCCGCTGCAACAGTCCGGCTCATATTAGGTATCGTTGTGTTGTTTTATGCGATGCTCAATTTGCTCAGGCCACAACTTCCCGCGTTTGAAGGTACATATTGGGCGTATGGTTTCGGCTTTCTGGGGGGATTGCTGGCCGGGGCGTATAGTGCCGGTGGGCCGCCAGCGGTGCTTTATGCCAGTGGCAGGCGCTGGTCTATGACGGCGTTCAAAAGCAATCTACAGGCTTATGCCCTTGTCACCGGCCTCGTCGTCATTGTCACCCGCTGGCACAATGGCGATTTAACGCCCGAAGTCTGGCAGATGTTCCTTATCGCCTTGCCCGTGATGGCCGTCGCGCAGTGGGCGGCGTTCAAACTCGATGCCTACATCGACGCCGAACGCTTCCGTAAAATCGTGCTGTTCCTGCTCATCATCGTCGGTTTGCAACTGATATTTTAGCCGATCATGCTGGCGAATGTGAACGTAATCAGTCCTGTTGAACAGATTGTGGCTGCTCGCTCAAAAACAGGCAGACTGAATCTTTGCAGTGGGCACACAGTCAACTAATCCAGCACTAGCTTGAACCCATCAATCGCTTTTTCTCTTCGTTATGCCCTTAGTTTTCTCGCCTGATGACCAGTTCAAATGTCCCCGCATGGCCCAGAAAATCGGTTACAATCACTTGTATCATGCCATCGGCTTCTGCCCGGTAATCCACAATTTCAGCATCGAACACATCCAGCGTCAGTGACGGTTGTAGATGGTCATCGTTCATAAACAGGACTGCGCCATCGGCATTCAGCAGCCAGAGTACAGGGTCGAGTGTGAGAGAGGTATCGCGCGCGGTGATGGACAGTGTGTCATCCGTTACCACAGCCAGCGGATAGACAAATCGCCCGCTGCGTGGCAGGGTTGCGTTGATGGTGATGGTTGTATCATCGGTCTCAATTTCAGCGTTAAACGGGTCGGATAGTGTCAGTGTCACCTGCACCTCACCCGCACTCACGCCGTTAAAACTGTCGATGAGCATCGTATAATCACCCGCTGCGGGCAGCCAAAGATTTTCAATCACCGCGTTCCTATCGACGCCATTGTCCGCATACGCCAATTGCCGACCATCCGGGTCCAGCACACGAATCACGGTGTCAATCGCATCGGGTTCGCCCAGACTACGTGTAGTAATGGTCACATACTGCGGCAGCCCGGTTGTATAGGTTAATGTAGTAGGCGATTCAGCAGCCAACAGGACAGTTATGGATTCAGCAATCTCGATAACGGTTTCGCTATTGTCCTGTGCAGATAACGTCAAAATCAATATCCACAGTATCAACACCACCACAACCCATTTCACGCGCTTCTCACTCCTCAATCCCGCCACAGATGTTAAAATTGCCCTACGCTCACCCGACTCTAGGGCAGATACGCTACGCGGTCAATATCGGAAGGGCGCAAAAAACGGTACAATAACCCCCAATTAGGTTTAATAGCCTATTGTATTCGGCATGTTTGTCGATATTTTAGTAGGATAGATGGACATAGACCCGTTCGTGAATATTTTTAAGAGCCTATGCACCAATTGATTCGACTTCAACACATTATCCTGTGTATTTTGTTTGTGGCACTGCTGGCGGCCTGTGATAATCAACCGCAGGCGCAAGAAGTGCCCACAGCGACACTTATCTCGGTAGGCCGATTGACGCAGCCCGCGACAGCGACGATTGAACCCACGCGCACACCGCCGCCGACATTTACCTATACGCCTTCGATAACGCCTATCCCGCCTTCGCCAACCGATACACTTACACCGACGCTAACACCGCCCGTCATCGGCATTGTCAATTCACCGTTTGAGGCGATCAACGTCCGTGAAGGGCCGGGAACGACCAACCGCATTATCACCTCAATTGCGCCCGGCACCGGCGTAGAAATTATCGCGCGGACAGAAGATGGCGGGTGGCTGCTCATTTTGCTGGAAGATGGACGGCAGGGTTGGGTCTCATCCAATTTGATTCGGCTGGAAAACACGGTGACACCCGTCCCATCGGCAACCCCAACGCCCAATGAGACCGCCATCGCACTCGGCAGCCCCTTACCAACGGCGCTTCTGGGTGGGGGAACGGTCACCCCGACTCCACCGGGGGCTGTGGTATCCGCCACTCCCGTGACCGCCACGCCGCGCACTCCCGTAACACAGGTCACAGGCACGCCGGGACTGCCTGACGTGCCATCAATCAACTTTGAGTCGATCAACCAGACCGCCACCGCGCTGGCAGGTGGCCTCGCCAGTCCGACCCCGCGCCCACCCGCCACCAGCACATTGACCATCGGCAGTCCACCGAACACGACTATTACGCCCGTGACCACAACGCCCGGCAGCGAGCAAACACCCGGTACGCCACCGCCCGCCTTCACCAGCAGCGGGACGGGCATTGTGCAAGAAGCCGTCCAGATTCTGGCGGTGTGTGATGATCCCTCACAGGGCTTCCCCGCCCCGACCAGTCTCGGCGCGGGTTCGACCATTCGCATCTGGTGGAGCTGGTTCGCCCGCACGCGCCAGCAGGTCGAAGACCATCTCGACGCCGCGACCTATGAAGTTCGTCTCGATGGGATTTTGCTGCCAAACATCAATCTCTATCGCACCAATATCACGCAGCGCGCAGGCGATTATGTCGTCTCGTGGTATGTGCCCGCTGGCCCGATGGCGGCTGGCCCGCACCAGATTACCTACCGCGTGACGTGGAGCAGAACCATCAGCGACGGGTATGATAACTACGGTCCCGGCACGAATCGGCTGGTCGAAGAGGGGAGCTGCGTCTTCAACGTGAATTAGCTGTTGGATCTTGTTGATGTGACACGCACGCAATCCACAAAGAGCTGATGCAGCGATGCGTTGGGGCGTATCATCCTCAAGCAGCGCAGCCCGGAATACCTCGCGAGGAGCGATTATTAGGCAATCGTCGGCATGGGCAGCGGTTGAGGCCAGAGTCCGGCGCGCTCCAATTGGGCAGCAATCTGTAACAGCAGGTCTTCACGACCATAATTGGCGACAATCTGGATACCAATAGGCAGTCCGTCTTCCGTCTGGTGTGCAGGCAGGGCGATGGCGGGCTGTCCGCTAAAACTATACGGCATGGTGAAGAAGCCAAATGCCGCCGTCAATTCATCCGGGTCAGATAGACCGATTGGCGGTGGCGGTTGTGTGCGAACGGGTGTAATCAAAAAGTCGAAACCCTCATCCCACCACGCAACCACCCGACAAGCGCCATTCGCGATACGGTCATACGCGGCCTGCACCAGTACCCCATCATATGTGCGCCCCAATTGCGCCGCCCTCCACGTACCCGCCTCAACATCGTCCTCAGTGATGTCCCACCCGATAATTTCGCCCCAGCGATCTAATGTGTGGGCAACGCCCGTCGCGCCAATGACTCGCAGAGCTAATCCTAACCCCGTTGCGCCAGCCAACTGTGGTGGATAGGCATATTCAACATGATGATTGAGCGTTTCGAGAAGTTTCCCCACTTTCTCAACCGCCTTCTGGCAATCGGGATGCACAGGCAGCTTGAGTATCGTATCGTGAACCATCAGGCCAACTCGGTAGCGTGTAGAGACGTCGTTTAACGCATTCACATACGGTTCATTGGGTGTTGGCGCATGAAAAATGTTGCCTGATGCAGCGCCATGTACCGCGTCCAAAATCGCCGCCGTGTCGCGCACACTTCTGGTCAATACAAATTCCGCCACATTGCCAAACATGCCACTATGCCAATTCGGGCCTACAGGCAGCCGTCCACGCGAGGGTTTGAGGCCAATAATCCCGCACGCACTCGCTGGCCCGCGTAGTGACCCTAAGCCGTCATTGCCATGCGCCACCGCGACCATTCCACAGGCCACTGCCACCGCCGAACCCCCACTGGACCCGTCGGGGGAATGTGCCAGATTCCAAGGATTGTGCGTCACACCAAACGCTTCCGATTCTGTCACCGCGCCGCCTGCAAATTCAGGCAGTGCCGTTTTGCCGAGGAAGATAAAACCGGCTTTGCGGAGTCGTTGCGCCAGATAACTATCTTGCCGAGAACGCCAATCTAAATCGCGCAGAAATTTACTGCCGC
>CAZTLI010000184.1:0-9742 GCA_964614375.1 uncultured Anaerolineaceae bacterium | reverse complement strand
GGACAGGTCGTGACTGTTGACCTATTCACTGGCATCATTGAAGACCGCGCTCGTCCGCGCCCGATGACCGATGACGAACGTGAGAATTTCCTCTTGTTCATGTTCATCCAGAAAAATGGATTTTAGCCTCAATGCAGGTTCGGAATTACATACTCGGTTTGTTGCTTTTACTGATTCTATCGCCCGCTGCCGCGCAGGATTCGCGAGTCGATACCATTCTGGCGGGCATGACGTTAGAGCAAAAAGTCGCGCAGATGTTCATGGTGAGTTTTTATAGCACTGAGCTATTAGACGTAGAGCGAGATTTTTTGCAGACCTGGCAGCCGGGTGCAGTGGTCTTGTTCGCGCGCAATGTGGGTACACCGGCGGCGGTCACACGCCTGACCAACAGCTATCAACAGACGATGCTTGAGGCAGGCGGCATACCCCTGTTAATCGCTGTCGATCAAGAGGGTGGGATTATCGCGCATCTTGAAGACGGCTTTACGACGTGGCCTGTGCCAATGCTGCTGACTGCAACGAGTAACGTAGACCTTGCGTATAGAGTGGGGGGCGCGCTGGCGCAGGAATTGCGCGCAGTCGGAATCACGATGAATCTCGCACCAGTGGCAGATTTGAATACCAATCCATTAAATCCAATTATTGGTCGGCGCTCCTTTGGGACAGACGGCGCTATGGTCGCGCCGATATTGAGTGCTGTCATACGCGGGATGCAAGCTGGTGGCGTGCTGGCGACAGCGAAACATTTTCCCGGTCATGGCGATACTGATTCTGACTCACATCTTGGCCTACCTGTCGTGACACACGACTCTGCGCGATTATATACAGTTGAACTCATGCCTTTTCGTGTGGCGATTGATGCTGATGTTGGCGTGATGATGACCGCCCATATCTGGTTTCCGGCGTTAGAACCACAAACCAATATGCCAGCTTCACTTTCGCATCGAATCGTGACTGGATTGTTACGGGATGAAATGGGCTATGACGGCCTCATCATGACCGATGCGCTCGACATGGACGCGATTGATACGACATATACAATGGGGCAAGCGTCTATCATGGCGATTCAAGCCGGGAATGACATCATCACAATCGGCGCGCATGTGAGTATTGAGGTGATGAGCGACGCTGTGCAAACAGTGGTGAACGCGGTTCGCAGCGGCGAAATTGCTGAAAGTCGAATTGACGAATCGGTACGACGCATATTAGAGACGAAAGCGGACTATGGCTTGCTCGATTGGCAGCCATTAGACCCCTCGACTGCCGATGTTCGGGTTGGTATGGCAGAGCACACGACTATCGTCGATGAAATGTTTCAGAGAGGGACAACACTGGTTTTTGATAATGGTCTGATTCCACTGTCCGACACACAATCCATCGCCCTGATTTATCCCGCTACCAGACCGTCGATTCGGCAGGCGTGCCGCGCGTATGCCGAGACAATGCGCTTTGTTGGGGTATCACAGTCACCGACACAGGATGAGATTGATTGGGCAGCCAATGTGTCGTCACAGGTGGATGTGACAGTGGTTTTCACACTCAATGCCATAGATGACCGCGCCCAACAAAGGCTGGTGCAATCCCTATCGCGTGAACGCACTATCGTCGTGGCGCTGTGGTCACCCTATGATGTGTTGACCTTTCCAGATATATCGACCTACATCGCAACATATAGTCCATTGCCACAGGCGATTCCGGTCAGTTGCGGTGTGTTGTTCGGGCAAAATACGGCAATGGGGCGACTACCTGTTACGATTTCCCCACAATTTCCGGCGGGAACTGGACTGGTGACTCCGAATTAAATCAGTTCGGTGTACAATATGGGTTGTGTACCATACATGTGGTTTAAAACGCCCAATTCTATAATGCTACATTGATGTTCGTATGTTTTAATGAGCACAATTTGTTGTATATATAAGTCGGCTCACAGGACAGCATGACTGCGGATTAGCTGTGATTATGATTGCGATGGTTATATAGCGCACAGGGACGAATAGACTAATGGCAACACTCAATCCCGATTTACTTTCCAAAGATCAGGCGAAAATTATGAACGACGCCGTTGACCTCATGCGGGAGTATCGGCATACAACTATAATGCCGGAACTGGTGCTGCTGGCGATGATTCGCCGTCCACAGACCGCTGCAAGGCGTTTGCTAGATGCGTTTGTCAATACGCGCGGCTTAGATTTAGCCGAACTGGATCATCAGGTTGTGCGGGCGATACAGAGCCGTCGCGACCGCAATGGCAATCTGGAATACGTCGCGCCGGGTAATAATGCGGTGGGATTAGGTCGTCAGACGATTATCTTGCTGGATGATGCGCTGAGTGTGGCGAATGCGATGCACGAGGTGCGAATTGATACTGACCATGTGCTCACAGTGTTGACCGAAAGCAGTATGAGTACCAGTGGCATACTCCGGCAGTATGGCATTACACCTAAATCGATTAAAGACATCGTGAGCGATTCGAGTCAGGTACTGCCAATCAAACGCAGCAGTGGCACGACGCAAGACCATGTGAAGAGTGCGGCGCGTGGCAATTTGCGTCCGGTTTATTTCCGTGAAGATTTGCTGCGGGAAATGATTAACATCCTCACGCAGGCCGTCAACCGGCATATCATCTTAATGGGGCCAGATGGCGTAGGCAAACGCACGTTGGCGTATAGTCTGGCGCTGCTTATGGCGGAAGGTAAAGGCCCTGCCGGATTGTCGAGTCTGGTACAAGTCGATGAAGTTGCGCTGCTCGATAACGACCAGCAAGCCGTTCGCGCTGGCATGAGCAAGTCCGAAGGCGGGATTTTGTTCATTCCGCATTTGCATCGTTTTTTCGGCGGGCCTATCAAGGCCGAATTCAGCAAGTCCACACCGATTATCCAGAAAGCCTTTTTGTCGGATAATCCCGTCATCATCTCCTCTACGACAGAGCTGGAATACAATCAGCGGCTTGCCAGTGTGAGCGCGATTACTGAAAACAGTCAGATTGTGCGTGTCCCTGAACCGTCTGTCGAGGAAACGATAGAAATCCTCAAAATCCTCAAATCGCAGGTTGAAGCAGACTATGACTTAGAAGTCACGGATGAAGCCCTCGAATTGTCTGGAAAGCTGGCAAAACGCTATCTAACAACCGAACCACTGCCATGCAGCGCAGAATATCTCTTGCATCGGACTGCGGCGATGGTCAATATGAGTCAACAGCAGCATCTGGCATTTCGTCCAAAACTGAAAGATGAAGTCCTGGATTCCGAAGATGTGACACTCACCGCTAGCCAGATGACGGGAATCCCGGTGAATAAACTGGGCGAAGATGAACGTGCCCGTTATGCCAGCATGGTTGAACACATCAAAGAACGGCTCATTGGTCAGGATGAAGCCGTATTATCTGTCAGTCGCGCGATCAAGACGGCGCGTGTGGGTTTGAAAGACCCGAAACGACCTATCGGTGCATTTCTGTTCCTTGGGCCAACGGGCGTTGGTAAGACCGAATTGGCAAAAGCACTGGCGGAATTCATGTTTGGCAGTGAGGATAACATTTTGCCGCTGGACATGAGTGAATTCAAAGACGAGTCCAGCGTCAACCGTCTGATTGGTTCGCCCAGTGGTTATGTGGATAGTGAAGCGGGCGGGCAATTGACCGAAGCCATCAAGCGCCAACCCTATCAAATCATTTTGCTCGATGAGGTCGAAAAAGCGCATCCTCGTATTATGGACTTGCTTTTGCAGGTGTTTGAGGAAGGGCGGCTGACGGATGGGCGTGGTAATACGACGCAGTTTAGCGAATCGGTCATTATCATGACCAGCAACATTGGTTCGATTTATCTGGCTGTGCCCGTAATTAATGACGAAATCCGCGAAGAAGTCATGGATGAAATGATTGATTTCTTCCGGCCTGAGTTCATCAATCGCCTTGACGAAGTGATTATGTTCAATGCGCTGTCGGCTGAGAATCTAGCAGATATTCTGAAGTTGCTGCTCAAAAAGGAGCAAAAACTCATTGCAGAGCGTGGCATCGACCTCCAGTTTACATCTGGCGCAGAAAAATGGTTGCTGGAACAAAATGATGAGCCAGAATATGGTGCGCGACCGCTGCGTCGTATTATCCGTCGTAGTGTGCGCGAACCCCTGGCCGATTTCTTGCTGAAAGCTAATCCTTCACCCGGTACCGAAGTCCGCGTAAGCCGCAGCCGCCGGAAAGACGAAGGGCTGAAATTCGCGGCGATTGTGGATGGGGTTGAGGTATCGGTTGAGGGGTAATTTTGTCCTAATTTCATGCGTGTTAACGGAAAAAACGACTGTATAGCGTTAAAATACTAAATGGGGAGAGACAGGGAGATGCGCCCTTCGTTTATGACATTGCAGGTGATAGGCACAACTCCATGCCCGACAACGCTATTGATAAGACGACAATTTCCAAACGCCCAATTCCGAAACGTCCCCGTAACGGCCTGTTAGCGTGGGAGGCGACACTTGGTTATATCCGCGTGCATTTGAGTGCCGATGTTCTGCTTAAGTTACAGTGTTATCCCTGTGGCGCGGGTGTGTGCTGGTCGGCGCAAGTCTCGTGGGGGAGTGTTATCGAGAGTGTGCGCGATTTGCCGACAATCGGACAAGCTCTGCGAGACCTCTGGTTTGAAGTTGCCCGTAATCAAACGATTTATCACACCATGGAAGATGCGGTAAAAAGCCCAACGAATTATCGTGAACACGAATGGTTGGATACCCGCACCGAAGACTCGTTCCAGCGTTTAGTCCGGGTGACCGATGCGGTCTTTCAGCGAGATTGGATGATTATGTTCATCTATCAACCTATCGAAGCGCCTGATTTTCGTGTGCAGTCGCGTTTAGTCGCAGAAAACAATACAACGCATGTCGGTGGTCGTGGGCCATCGCTGCTTGATGCCTGTCATTCGTTGTACACCAACGCCGCTCGTAGTTACTCCAAGGCGGTCAATCCCCACAATCACGACGAAGCCGGGTAACACTCGGCTTTTCATTTTCTTCACCGCACGTTATGATTTATCATTATAGATTTTGCAATGGATTGAGGATGACTTATGACTCTGGATACCTCTATTTTTCGTAAATATGACATTCGTGGTATTGCCGTCGGCGACAAAATCCAACTAACCCCCGATGTTGCCCGATTAGTGGGTAAGGCGCTTGGGACGTATCTACCGCAGCAATTTGGCACAAATCAGATGTTTGTGGGTAGCGACAATCGCCACTCATCCCCACCACTAAAGGCCGCGATGATTGACGGGGTGGTGTCAACGGGGATGGATGTGACAGACATTGGCGAGGTTCTGACGCCAACAGTGTACTTCGCCACAGCGAGTTATGGCGACAAGGGCGCCGGTGTCATGGTTACGGGCAGTCATCTGGACACGCGCTATAACGGGATCAAAATGGCTTACGGTAAATTGGCGCTGGCGGGCGAACAAATTCAAGACCTGCTCAACATTATCGAGCGTGGGACGTTCACTGAAGGGCATGGGACTGTCACGCAGGATTTGGATATGATCCATCGCCACATGGACACAATCGGCAGCAAAGTCAAGCTCGCGCGCCCATTGACTGTCGTTCTGGATGCGGGCAATGGCTTAAGTGGATCGTATGTGCCGGCCATGCTGGAAAAACACGGCATCACCGTCCACTGTTTGTATTGTGAACCGGATGGGACGTACCCCAATCACCTGCCCAACCCTGAAGACCCGGAAATGACCAAAGACCTTGAAAAAAAAGTCGTCGAAGTAGGGGCAGACCTGGGCCTTGCTTTTGATGGCGATTCAGACCGCTGCGGATTTATCGACAATCACGGGCATCATATTGCTGCGGATAGGTTGTTAGCATTGCTGGCGCGTGATTTGCTCTCACGGCAGCAGGGCGCGTCGATTGTATTTGATGTGAAGGCGTCACAGGCATTACCGGATGAAATCAAAAAGTATGGTGGGAAGCCCGTTATGTGGAAGTCGGGTCATAGCCTGATGAAGCAGAAGATGAACGAAATTGGCTCGCCGCTGGGCGGGGAAGTCAGCGGACATCTGTTTGTTGGTGAGAATTATTTCGGTTTTGATGATGCGCCGCTTGTCGCACTGAAATCGCTGGAAATCTTCTCGAAATCCGATAAAACCGTTGCTGAAATATTTGACGAAATTCCCAAACTGGTCGCCACGCCAGAAATTATCCTGTCTGCGCCGGATGATTTGAAGTTTGGCATGATTGACGAAATGAAAGCCATGTTTGATAAGGACTATGAAGTGGTCGCTGTGGATGGCGCGCGGGTGTTGTTCGAGCGTGGATGGGGTTTAGTGCGTGCCAGCAATACACAGCCTGCTATCACGCTGCGATTTGAAGCCTATACGAAGCCGCAAATTGTCGAGTATATGAAACTGTTCAAAGCACAGTTGGATAAATATCCACAAATTGATCAATCCAAATTTGAGCAGCAAATCGAAGCATTCAGCTAAACATCTTGCGGGGACATCACACATGTTCCCGCTTTTTAGTTGGTAGGTATAGGGCGTGAATTCATCCAGTGTTATTCAATCGCTTGAGACATTTGACCTCGACCGCCTGACTGCTGTAATGCCCGGTTACACGACGCTGGAAAAGTATGTTGTCACAAAATCGGAGTCAGCAGAACAAACGACCTTCTCGCTGCAACTGGTCACGCTCGATAAACCGCATACCGTGCGCTATCACCATAAAGATTGGGTTGATGTAAAGCATTATCAACAGGTTGTGAGTGCTGGGCTGTCTTTGGGTGCGTATGATGATGGATCGTTGATCGGTATTGCGCTGGCAGACCGCAGTGATTGGAATAACGCGCTGTGGATATGGGAGTTTGGGGTTGCGGAGTCGCATCGTGGGCAGGGTATCGGACACCAGATGATGGCGCAGCTGGCTCAAAACGCCCGCGCTGCCGACTGCCGCGTGATGGTCGCCGAGACGCAGACGATTAACGTCCCCGCGATTCGCTTTTATCGCGCTGCTGGATTTGTGCTGGATGGTGTGGATTTGTCCTATTACAGCAATAAAGACGTGACCAAAGGTGAAGTCGCTGTATTTATGAAGCGAAAAATTGAATAGGTGCATAATGACCGACCATTTCAAAAATATTTATACCTATAAAGCCGACCAGTACGATGTGATGGTGTCGCGCGAGGATTATCAGGGCAACATTCTCAAGATATTGAATCGTATTCGTCCCATGCAGGATGTCGATGTGGTCGAATTTGGGGCGGGCACAGGTCGCCTGACACGCCTGCTTGCGCCATCTGTAAAGTTCATCCGGGCGTTTGATGAATCGCAGGCTATGCTGGATGTCGCGGCGAAGAATCTGAAGAAATTGCACATCCACAACTACGCATTGGCTGTTGGCGATAATCGTAATTTACCTGTGGATGATAACAGCGCTGATGTAACGATAGAGGGTTGGAGTTTTGGGCATTTTCAGGGCTGGTATCCTGAGTCATGGCAAGAGGAGACGGATAAAGCACTGGCGGAAATGGCGCGGATTCTGCGTCCGGGTGGTGTCGCAATATTGATGGAGACGATGACCACAGGCAGCGAGACACCCGCGCCACCGACAGACGGATTAGCCAACTTGTACGCCTACTGGCAAGGCGAACATGGTTTTCAATATCAATGGATTCGCACTGATTACGAGTTCGAGTCGGTACAGGAGGCCGCTGGCCTGACGCGGTTCTTCTTTGGCGACGAACTGGCTGACCGCATCCTCGCGGAACAGATGACGATTTTGCCGGAGTGTACGGGCATCTGGTGGAAATTGGTGGGATAGGCCGTTGAATACGATTCTCATCCTCATTGACAGTCTGAATAGGCACAATCTCGCAGCGTATGGATTTGATGGGATACACACACCGAACCTCGATGCGTTCGCGCGCAGAGCGTGGCGATTTGACAATCACTTTGTGGGTAGTTTGCCCTGCATCCCGGCCCGTCGTGAAATCTTCGCAGGACGCAAGGAGATGCTATGGCGTCCATGGGGGCCGCTGGAGCACGATGACCCCAAATTGCCCAGGCTGCTGGAATCCGCCGGCTACAACACCGCCATCGTCACCGACCACTATCACTATTGGGAGCACACCGTCAGCGGCTATTTGCAGTGTTTTCAATCGACAGAGATGATACGCGGGCATGAGGCCGATACGTGGCAGCCCGCTATCCCTGAAGGGCAGCCACTGCCGAAATGGGTACAAATCGTCGAGGCCCATCGCGGGCAGGAAGCGCGCCAGTATTACGCCAACGTCAAGGATTTTAAGGGCGACGAAGACTATTTCCCGGCAAAGGTGTTTACAGGCGCGGCGCGCTGGTTGACGGCCCATGCACAAAAGAAGCCGTTTTTCTTGCAGGTCGAGTCGTATGATGTACACGAACCCTGGGACGTACCCGAACCGTATGCCTCCATGTATGGTGATCCTTCGCTGCGCGATGTTTATAATATCTGGCCTCCCTATCACTATCGTGAACGCTTTGACCGATTTATGGCGCAGACCACGCCCGAAGAATTGGCTTTCATCCGGTCACAATATGCTGCCAAGTTGACGATGGTAGACTGCTGGTTGGGCGAATTGCTCAATACCGTCGAAAGCCTGAATCTGTGGGATGAAACGTGTATCATCATCGCCAGCGATCATGGACACGATATTGGGGAACACGGCAAACTAGGTAAGCAGTTCCCGCACTATGACACGCACGCGCATATTCCACTGTGGATATGGCATCCGCAGTTTCCCGGTACTGGACAGGGTATTCCCAGCGTAACGACGACGGTTGACCTGTTCGTGACGATTCTCGATACCATGGGTGTGAATGCCCTTGAACGTAGCCACAGTCGCAGTTTGCTACCGCTTCTGCGTGGGGATGCGTCAAACGCGCGTGAGGCACTGCTATATGGCACATTCGGGCAGGGTGTATGTGTCACCGATGGCGAGTGGACATTGTTCAAAGCGCCTGAGAAGGACGGCGGCCTGTTTATGTATTCGACTTTGCTTTATAAGTCATTGCTATACAAAGGCGACCTGAAGCCACCTGTTGATCAGGGGTATTTTATTCCGCATGTGCGCTTCCCACAGTGGAAAATCCCGGTGGAATTCGCCTTGTGGGATAGGCAGAATTATCTATTTAATCGTCGTGATGACCCGTCGCAAGACCATAATCTGTGGCAGGATAACCCCATACAACGCCCGCGAATGTTGGATTTGGCACGTCATTTGCTGGAAACGGAAGGCGCGCCACCCGAACAATTTGAGCGTCTCGGCCTGTGAAAACGCGCAAATAACGCCGAATTTGGCGCTGCATTGTGACGAAACTGCATAAAATCTGAAAAAATACGTTAAAAATCTACGTTTAAACGTCTACAGGGTGTTGCAAAAACGATATACTTGTAGACATGAAAAGGATGCAGGTGAATGCTTATGAATCTGCGGATGAATGAAACAGGTGAGTATGCGGTGGTCGATTCAAACACTGGCAAGTTCTATTGTCAGGCATTGCCAATTGCGCCAGAGAGTCGTGAACCCGAATTGAACAGCGGTTTCTGGCTGGTGCTGGTGTTCGCGGTGTGGAACGAACCGGAGACGAAGGCAATTGAAGTAGCGATGTCGGCGGCAGAAGCGGTGGGACGTGGGTTTAAGCTAGGCATTCGTCCAACCGGTGACCACGAAGAGATTATGACCTGGTGCCCCAACGTGCGCCGGAAATATGATTTTTATGATAC
>CAZTLI010000183.1:0-9774 GCA_964614375.1 uncultured Anaerolineaceae bacterium | reverse complement strand
ACGAGTAGCGAACCCAAAGCCGTCCAGACAGGACGAATCGCGGCTAAAGTGTTGCATATACCGTGTGCATCACATCCCGATTTACACGAACATGACCGTCGCAATGTGCCCTATTCCAATCAGGAACACTTTCACGCACAGGTGCGGGCATGTTTCGACCAGCCCGCTGCACGGGTCATGGGCAGCGAATCCGCCGATATGGCACACAACCGTTTTCAGTCAGCGGTGCAGACTGTGCTCGACACTTACCCAACGGGCGCTATCGCTATCATCGCACATGGCACAGTCATCACGCTGCTGGTCGCCCGTGCCAACAAGCTCGAACCATTCGACTTATGGCACAGATTGGGACTGCCATCAGTAGTCGTGGTCGATGTGCCCGGTTATAGTCTACAGACAGTGATTGACACAATTTAGCGAGGGATAACAATGGATACCGACATCACTTACGGGGCAGCCACCGCCGCCGATATTTCCGGCATTAAAGCGACAGCACGGGCTAGCTGGTACGCCACCTACAAAGACATCTTCGAGGGTGATTTCATCGCGGATTTTTTGACCAACAATTATTCGACGAAAAATCTCTTACGCAGCGTGCAAAATGAATCGCAGGGCTTCCCCGTAGCAAAGGCTGACGATACAGTCGTCGGATTTTGTCATTATGGCTCCGCTTTCGGCGACCGCGAAGGCACAATGCTCTACAGAATGTACATTCAGCCCGATTATTGGCGCCAGGGCATCGGACGCCGTTTGATGGAAATGATGGAGGGGCGTTTAAAAGCGCAGGGCGTGCAGGCCTATTTTTGTTATGTCCATAAGGATAATGTCGTCGGCAAAGGGTTTTATATCAAAAATGGGTTTGACCACGACGCAGCATGGGACAGAGAAGGCGAGTGGTGCATGGTCAAGCTACTGGTCGAAACTTAAGCTAATTGCTCACCCACAGGATGTTGAAGCGTGTCCAGTCGGCTTCGCCCATGCCCCATTCGGCAAAAATCGCCACGCCCTGAATCGCGATCGCATTGTCGCCCGCTTGCCCTAATCCTAGACGAACACCTGCCAACGCCGATTCGAGATTTTCGATTTGTGGGTCGTGCTGTGGCAGTGCGGCGGCATAAGCTGGAACGCCGATAATAACGCCTGTCCCCACTTCTGCGCCAATGTCCGCATACGTCGTCACTTGATAGGCCATCCACTGTGAATAATGTGCAGGGATGCTCGCAGACGAGTCATTAAAGGTGCTGTTGAAGGCCATCACCACAACCTCATCCGCCAACAGCGCCACATTCTGCTTATATTCATCTGACCAGACTGTGCCGGGTTCAATCAGCGGCGGCAGGGGCATTTCATCGCCCAGAGGCGTCCAATCGGGGGATACCGCGACAGAAATCACGGCGTCTGTGCCGATTTGTGTGCGAACCGCGCGAATGACATCCAAAAAGCCTTCATCGCCATCGGCAACGGGTTGGATATTCAGATGCACACCATCAAAACCGAGTTGACTCACCGCGCGCGCTGCAAATTCAGCGATGCGCTGCTGCACCACCCCATTATCGAGCCGGGAGGCGATTCCCGGCGCACTCGCAGGCACTTCTAACCAGGCATACAACCGCGCTGTCGGATAGGTCAAACGGAACAAGCGGACAAATTCGCGCACCGCTGTCTCGACGCTGCCGAATGATTCTTCCTGTGAACGCCCTGCCCACGTATTATCAAAATTGAGCGCGCTGACATAGGCATAGACGGTGCCTATCCCGTTAACGTGCAGGCGGTCTGTGAGGGCAATTACCGCACCCGTATCGAGTGCGGCGTCATACGTCCATTGGGGGCCTATCCAGATGCCATTTGGCGGCGCGACTTCTTCATCGCCCCGAAAACGCCCCAGCAGCAAAATTACGGCTGCGATAAACGCAATACCACCGATGATGATAAACATCGTGCGGCTTTGTGGCAGCTTGATTTTGGGCATCTCGAAACTGCCCGTGGGTTTACTCATTTGCCGACGTGATGTGCCAGAGGATGGGGCGCGCGTGTGGCGAGATTTACGCCGTTCATGGCGTTCACGCGCACGACCCCGCCGAGAGGCATCATTTGAGTCAGTTGATGGATTGTCGCTCACAATCCTGTGTCCTCATGCACCTATTTTTGCCAATAACGGCGGCCCCAAGAGCAAGATACCGATAATGACAGACGCGACTACCCCCAGGAGCACGGCTGCGGATGCGACATCTTTACCCACTTTCGCCATCGGATGATAATCGGGCGAAATGATGTTAATCACCGCTTCAACAGCCGCGTTGATGAATTCTGCCATCCATACGATTGTAATCGTCAATATTAAAATCGCCAATTCCACGGCAGACACTTGCAGCCATACTGCTAAAATCATGACAGCGACACTAGCTACAGATTGTAAGCGTGTATTTTTCTGATGGCGCAGCATATAGAGCCAACCCGCTATCGCATAACCCAGGCTGGCGGTACGAGTCGGGCTGGTCACATGGCTAAACTCGTCGGGGTCGATTTTCATCGTGCTGGTGAGGGTGTCCAGCACCTTACGACGTTTACTCCCCATACGATTCCTCTTCCAGCGCGGGCACAATGTCAGGGGAAACCCCTAATGTTCGTAGGGCGGCTTCCTGCGCCGTCCACATCGCGCTGCGGTCATCGGGTGTATCGTGATCATACCCCAGCAGATGCAAGGTCCCATGCACAACCAACAAGACCAGATTGTCTTCGACAGTGTGACCTAAACGTTCGGCCTGTGACCGGGCATAGGCAAACGCGATGATGATGTCCCCTAGATAAGGGGCTTCATCCGGGTCGATAACAGGCGGCGCTTCGGCAGGAAAAGTCAATACGTCTGTCGGGGCATCAATCGCGCGGTATTGCTTGTTCAAATTCGCAACGGCTTGATTGGTCTCGATCACAATGCCGACACTTGTTCCAGATTGGATATTGTGGCGCGATAAAACCACTGTCGCCGCTGTTTTCAACCGTTGTTGATTCAAGACATAACCATGTTCATTGTGGACTTCAATTAAGTATGTCATGAGTCTCCAGTCTTATCGGGTGTGGATTGTTCCTTCGCATCTGATTGATCATCGGCATGCCCATTGTCGCGGTTATTGGCGCGATTCTCGCCCGCACGCGGCAGCGGTGGCACGTCCGGCAGCGGCGAGTCGTCATCGTCAGCAGCCACCTCCGGGACGGCGCGCGCTGGAGGCGGTGCTTTAGGTTCTTTATCCACAGGCTTTGTCGATGGCGCGGACTGCGTTGTCCGTTTGACTTCACCTGACAAGCGACCCGTTTCGCCCTCTTTTGGTGCGGCGGGCATGGTGCGCGTCTCGACTTTTGGTGTGGGGGAGGGTGGCGTGCGCGGCGATTTCGGCGATGTCGCATCCTTCACCGCTTTGCGCGTGATGGCCTCGTCGTAATCAATCCGCGGGTGATATACCGCTTGCAGCATATCGACCATAATCTTTTCGATGGCTTTCAAATCGTTCAATGTCAGATGCGACTCATCAAGCTGTCCCTGTACACGCTTGGTCTCAATAAGATTATGCACCAGATCGACGATTTGCTGCTTATTGGTCGGTTTCATAGCACGGGCGGCACTTTCGCAGCTATCCGCGATCATCAGCAAAGCGGTCTCGCGGCTGCGCGGTTTAGGGCCGGGATACGTGAACTCGGTCAAGTCTACGGCGGTTTCGTCACCGCCTGCTTGATTCACTGCCTGCTTGTAAAAAACATATACCTGTTGTGTGCCATGATGCTCACGAATAAAGTCACGAATGCGCTGCGGTAGGCGATACTGTTTCGCCATGTCGTCACCATCCGTCACATGGCGGATGATGATGTCGGCACTGCGATAGGGATCGTTAATGATGTCGTGTGGATTGCCCATATTCTGTTGGTTTTCGACAAAAAAGGCCGGATTCAGCATTTTGCCGATGTCATGATACAAAGCGGCCACATGCACGAGATTAGAATCCGCGCCAATGGCATTCGCCGCCTGCTCACTCAAATTAGCCACTTGCAGGGAGTGCTGATAGGTGCCGGGCGCTTCCCGCAGCAGACGCTGCAACAGGGGTTGACTCGGCTGGCTCAATTCAGACAGTTTCTGGCTTGTCGGCAGATTAAACAGCAGCGTGACGATATACACGCTGGCAAATGCCGTCCCTGGAACAAATATCCCCCCATTGAGTAAACTCGAAAATAGTTTACTACTGATGTCGGGCGCATTCGTGGTTACAGGCGCGCCGATAGAGAAAATCGCCACCACCGCGGCATTCACCACACCGACAATGACCCCGGCAAAGAAATAACTGCTCACCCGGTCCAGGCGCCGCAGCGTGAGCGTGCCGATGATACCTCCTGCCGCGACCATCGTCGCAATTTCCAGCGAATTATCTGCCATCAACCCGACAAGCAGCGCCAATGCCAGACTGCCAATGACAGCAACTTCCGGGCCAGCTATTACCACATACAACAGCGCCAGCGCCGTCGTCGGATACAAATAAATTTGCCCGGTAAAGCCAAATAAGCGGACACCGAGCAGCAGCATCAAGAATAACCCTGCCAGCAGCACCAGCAAACGCGGTTGGATATAGACCAGTTGCGGCGCAAACCGCACAATATACAGGCCGATCACCACCATCGACACAATACTTGCTAACCATGCCTGTACGGTCTCTTCGAGACGGCGGTCTGGCGATGTCAGCAGCCCGATATGTTCTAGCGCCTCATAATCGGCATCATCAATCACCGTGCCCGCAGGCACGACCATTTCGCCACGCGCGAAGCTGATTTGCACGTCGCCAACCGCTGCCGCGGCTTCTGCACGCGCGTCTTCTGTCGCCTGTAAATCGACAAATGTATTCGGGCGAAGGAGACCGCCAACAATCGACACAATCACCAAATTCTCCTGGGCGTTAAATGGGCGGCTCACTTGAAGCGGCAGTTGATTACGAACAGTCGGAATATCGTTTTCGGTGATGATTTGCCGCATGACGAGCGTAAGCACATTGATAATTTCGGCATCAATCGCGCGCCACTCTTCATCATCCATATCCAGAATGGTCTGAATAACAGAATCGCTCAGGCTCAAGGCGGTAATATACCCCAGGTCTTGCTCACGCTGGTCACGGGTGGCAAAATCATCCTGGCGCACATTCTCGATGTAATCCAAAATCTGGCGCGCGAGGTCGAGGCGCTGCCCTGCCACGCGCGGGTCAGGCGAATCATATAAGTCAGGCGTGGCTTGACGCGCTTCGTCCCGGCGACGCTCCGTAAGCACGGTGCTGGTAAATGTCACTGCGCGCGGGGCAGTAATATCCACAGGTGCGGCTTGCCCGATTTGCAGCGATGAAATGTTGCTGCGTCCGGTAAATACATCATCAAACGCCACAATCAGCGTGGCGATGAGCACAAAAATCGTCGCCGCCAACCCGACTAAGGCTCGCCGCAAGATGCGGTCAGTTTGTTCCGGGGGAATACGAAATTGGCGCTCCAGCAGTGCCGCAAAGCGGTCAATCATGGTTAATTACCCAACAACTCGCGAACCACGTCGTTGACCAGTTTACCATCGGCTTGCCCTTTCAACTTCGGCATCAACACACCCATGATTTTACCCATATCCTTGGACGTGGTCGCGCCCGTCTGCTGAATAGCGTTTTGTGCAAGTGTGGCGATTTCCTCGCGGGATAACGGCTGTGGCAAGAATGATTCGAGAATTGAGAGTTCTGTTTGTTCCTGCGCGGCGCTTTCAGACCGTCCCGCTTTTTCCAGCTCATCTATCGACTCGCGGCGTTTTTTGGCCTCTTTTTGCAGGATGTCCAGCGCAGATTCGGCACTCACCTCTTTTTGCGTGTCGATTTCCACCTGTTTAATCGCATTCAGCGCCATGCGAATCACATCACGGCGAGTATTGTCTTTGGCTTTCATCGCGTCTTTCAACGCCGTTTGCAATGCGGGTCTGGGGTCATTCATAATGCGTCTTTTAGCCTCCACCATACAACATCATTGTATCACAGGTTGCGCCCATAACTGCCCCTCTTCGCGCGATTCCATCGTGGCTTGAGTTAAATGATTGGTTAACGGGCGCGGATGGATGCAGCGTGTACGGATGTAATTATCGGTATAACCCACGTTGACAAAGCCCTGTTCTGTCGCGCCGATGACCTGTTCCCACAGTACAGGCAGCGATTGCCCCACGAATTGCGCCAAAAAACGCTGCTCACATTCGGCAGCGAGGGCATGTAATCGGGCGCTGCGCGCTTTCTTGATGCGATTAGCAACCTGCCCCTGCATCCGGGCGGCGGGCGTGCCTTCGCGCGTGCTGTAGCGGAAGATGTGCATCCCGGCAAAATCCATCTCGCAAATAAAGGCTTCGCTGGCGGCGAATTCATCATCGGTCTCGCCCGGAAAACCGACAATCACATCTGTCGTGATACTCAGACCGGGAATCTGTGCGCGGGCAGCCGTGACGAGCGCCCGAAATTCTGCTTGACTGGTATGGCGGCGCATCCGGCGCAGCGTGGCATCACAACCACTTTGCAGCGGCAAATGCAAATGACGGCACAGGCGCGGGTTTTCCCACAAATCAAAGAATCCCGCTGATAAATCCCAGGGTTCAAGCGACGACAAACGCAGGCGGGGTATATCGGTATCCGCTAAAATCGCCTGTATGAGCTGGACCAGGCCGGCGGGATTGCCCGACTCATGCCCATAACTGCCGAGATGCACACCGGTCAACACCGCCTCTTGATGTCCGATGTGGTGCAGATAGCGAATCTCAGCCACCACATCGTTAACCGGGCGGCTGCGACCACGCCCGCGCGCGACTGTCGTGATACAAAATGTACAGGCATTATCGCAGCCATCTTGCACCTTGATGAATGCACGGGTGCGCCCCAACACACCGGGCACACGATCTCGCGACAGCGGTTCATGGTCAAAATCTTCGACAGTGACGCCTGTGATTTGTGACACCAGCGTATCTTTGCCGTGATTATCTATGACCGTGTTCACACCGGGCAAAACAGCAATGTCATCCGGCGCAATCTGGGCATAACAACCCGTGACGGTGATGTTGGCAGACGAGTTGGCGCGATTCAATTCACGGATGAGCTTGCGACTGCTGCGTGTGGCTTCATTTGTCACTGCACAGGTATTGACCACCACAGTATCCGCCAATGCCGGGTCATCTACGATTTCATGTCCCTGTGCGGTGAACTGGCGCGCCATCCTGTCAATCTCGCTTTGATTGAGGCGACAACCCAGCATCCGCAAGTGGACACGCAATTTATCCATCACCTGTACCTCCCGCTTCCGCATCAGGTGGCGCAGCGCCATACACCACGAGATTATCAAATTCGACGACCACGCCGGGTTCATTCAATGTCCGCACAACCACACCCACACGACCTACAGGCAGCGCATCATCTATCAACACATCTTGCATTGTGCCTTCGACACATTCTTCACGGATATTGAAATAGGTGCTTTCGCCATCCGGGTCATTCGGAATACACAGCCGCACAGGTTGGTCGTTAATGTAAAACCAGAAGCGATTGCCCACACCCACCACGCGAACGGTATTGGTCGCGCCAATACCTTGATGAATAATCGGCGTGCGTATCCAATCACTGACACGATGGTCAACACCATTTACGCGCCGCACCACCTGATAGTAGCCATCGCTGCTAATCAGGAAAATGTACTGATTCTGATTGTCGAACAGGCGAAAGACGACGCCATAGCCATTATTCACCGGGCCAGCGACAGCGCGCGTTTCGACACGCAGGTCAAAGTCCGCAAAATTGGGCATCGCCGCTGAGTAGGGAATCTGTTCCACGTCTTCTGCGGTGAGGCGGATAACGCCACCCGTGATTTCGGCCTCTACACGTCCCTGATACTGTTCCCATTCGTCGCTGAAGCCGTCAAATGTGCCCACATACAACACAGCGCCCGGTTCACCTGTCACCACATAGCGCCAATTGATGATTGCGTCGTTCAGCACAACCAACGCGATGAACAGCGCCACCAACCCCAAAAGCACCAACCACTTTCGCACGCTTGAATTCCTCTATATTTAGCAACCTTGTTCGCGGCGCATTCTATCACAGGCGGAAAGTGACCGTAAACGTGGAGTTAAGTTTGGCGTTCGCGGAACAGCGCGCCAGCAGCATACCGCAGACCAGTATTTTTCAAGCGGCGATACAACACATAAATCAGGCGGATACTCAAAAGGATGCCTATCGTGACTGCCAGAAATTGCCCAATGACATTCCCCCAAATGCCACCGACAAACAGGGCCAATAAGGGGATAAAGGTAAAAATCACAGCCTGCACTATCCAGAGACCTACCGTCACAGCCGACCCCACCAGCAATACCACCATACCATCGGCAAAATAGGCGCGCACCGCCAGCGCGACGGCAGTCATGGCACGCATACGCCACAAGGGTTCGAGCGTGAAAGCTGCCCAAAACAACACAAATCCCAGCATCAGTTCCAGTGTCAACAACGGTTCTATACGAAAGGCATCTATCAAACTATCAAACATGGTATAACTCGTGTTTGTCCAGTATGGAACCATCACCATGTGAAGCAGCAGCAGCACAACAGGCGCAATTCGCATACTGATAATAATCGCTGTCATGCGCCACATTTGCACCTGAGCCAGACTATGCAGCGACGCCACGATGTCGGTTGTATGTTGTGGGGATAATTGCACCAGGTCCCAATAGGTCGCCCCATACTGTCCGCCTGTGCCCGTCACCATCAAGCAGCGCACATCGAGCAGCAAATTGGCAGCAATGCTGAAGAAAAATAAGGTGCGAATCACGGTATCACTGACGACAAATCCGCGCACTAAGCCGCGATGGGGTAACACCAGCACCAACCACAACAGCACACTCACCAGCATGACAATGGCAAAAATGAGGAGCGTGTGATTACGCACATTTTGGGACGATTGCACCCAGCGTATCCGGCGCATTTCCAGGCGAAACACGGGCAGATGAAGCGGCAGCGGTAACAATCGCATCCCGGCGTTAGCCCATCGAGTCGAGGATGCGGCGCGCAAGATGGGCATAGGGTGAGTTCAAACGTGCAACTTGTTCAAACAGCGCCGCCGCCCCCGTGATGTCGCCATTTTCCAGCAGAATGCGTCCCCGTTCATATAACGCTCGCGGATGCTGCGGGTTGATCGCAAGCGCGGCATCAATTTGTACCAGTCCGGCCTGCGAATCGCCTTGCATGTGCAATGTCCAACCATAAGCCGCCAGCACATCCGGGTCGTCGGAAACGGGTTGATAGGGGTCGAAGCGCGGATTGAGGGGGTCAATTCCATAGGCTTCTTCGGCATAAAACAGCGACAATGCCCGCACAAACAACGGGTCATAATCCGAAATAATGACCGCCATCTGATACCAGCGTTCGGCTTGTTGATAATCCCCAAGCAGACGGCTCGCCATGCCAATCTCCGCATAAAAAGCCGGGTTATCGGGCGCTTGCGACGCGGCACGAATCAACATGCTGCGGCTGGCCTGATATTCCTGACGTATGCGTAAATGCAGTCCTGCCACATATAACACTTGCGGATTAAGCGGTTCGAGGGCAAGGGCTTGTTCGACCCATTCCGTCCCATCTTTGCCTTGCATCTCACGCGCCAGCCCTGTATAGGCCAGGGCCTCGCCACTGGGATAAGCCACAACAGCGGCATGACGAAAAGCAATTTCGGCATATATCCACAAATCATGTTCGGCTA
>CAZTLI010000182.1:0-9931 GCA_964614375.1 uncultured Anaerolineaceae bacterium | reverse complement strand
TGGGAGTATAATTTGCCCGGACAAATGGACAGAAGGTCGGGAGCCATCCGACCCTCTGAACGTGAAGTTTGTCTGGCTTGGGTGCCCACCAACACTGGTTGGGCACTTTCAGACATTTAGTTACCGATGAAACCCATTTCGGTCAACCATGCTACGGCGACATCGCGCGGATTTTCGCCATCCACTTCAACCCTGGCATTCATAGTCTGAAGTGTGACATTATCCAGCGAACGGAAGATCGGATTCAAGATTCCCGCAATTTCTGGATAGGCACGGATGACTTCACCACGGAAGACCGGCGTCGGGGCATAGATGGGTTGGGCGCCGAAGGGGTCGTCGAGCACCACGAAGTCATAGGCTTGCAGCGCGCCATCTGTGGCATAGGCCATCGCCACATTCACCCCATTCGCGCCTTCGTTTAACGCTTGCTCAGTCTGGGCGGGGGTCCCACCAGCAATGATAAGCAGTTGGTCATCGGTCAGGTCGAAGCTATAGACTTCTTCAAAGGCCGGAATGCCATCGGGACGCTGGGCAAATTCATCGCCCGTCGCCATATACACCTCACCGCCCGAATTCACATAGTCGGCAAAGTCCACCACGTCGTAGATGTCATTTTCGGCTGCAAAGTCGGCGGTGACGGCAAAAGCATAGGTGTTGTTGGCAGGGGTGGGTTCCAGCCATACGAGGTCGTTGATCGCCGCGTCGTAGGAACTCACGATTGCATAACCCAGCACACGGTCACCATAGGCTTCGCTGGGGATGTTCGCCCACTCGACATCGTTGAAGTAGTTGAACAGCGCCGTTCCGGTGTATTCGGCATACACGTCAATTTCACCGTTGACGAGGGCATCACGATTGACCTGTGTGCTGCCTAGATTGGTGCGGTCTTCTACGCTGAAACCGGCATCTTCAAGCGCAACGATAATAATCTGCCCCAGCACGAGCTGCTCGGTAAACTGTTTCGAGCCTACACGAATAGTCATGTCCTGTGCAGTTACCGATGCCCCGAATACACCGAGTATCAGGGCTAAAATGACAATAAGAGGTAAGGTTCTACGCATTATGTACTCCTTGCTGTGTCGAACAATATACTGATGTGGCAAATGGTGTCAGATTGGATTATCTGATAACACCAGTGACATCCAATGCAAAAAAGAGGTGTCATTTCTCTATGAGAAACGCGCCTTCCTCAAACATATACGCGAACGCAGTCGGCTCACGCCGGGGATGATGCTAAAGTATCGTGTGGCGATTTATAGAACCCCGTTCCACACGATTGGATGGATTGGAAAAAAGAATGTATTAAATTGTGATTATGCTTGCACCAAACGCTGAGTATAACCAAAATCTATCGAATAACCAAAGATTCATACACGAAATTTATGGTCGCGATATGCACCCGGCGGATGATATTATCGAGACCGGCTGTGCCCGCGACGACGGCGGCTTGTTCAAAAACAGGGAGTTCAAGGGTATTGTGGACGGTTCACATAAGTCCTATCACAGCCCGTTTTCGTTTTGATTAGGTCTATGCCTTAATGCTGGATACAACAGCTATCCGCTGTGGGCACATAGCAGGGCAAGGCGGCTCACGCACAACAATAGCGGGTACGCGCCGCTGCCAGTCGGACGCATCGCTATCGGTGATTGCACAGCGCGCGCTGCGGATACCAGCCGTAAAGATTCACCCAACCGGCTTCGGGCAAATGTCACCACGCCTCAGCCGGGTCATCCATATCTGCGGCAATCAAGGTCACACAATCGCCCGCCTCGACATGACCGGGACTCCGCAGCCCGATAATCGTCCCGGCGCGCTGGGCAACGACGATACGCGGTGACCACAAGGGTTGGTCTACGAAATGGACTTGTCCGAGTGCGTCCCCGATTTCAACAGGCGTTCCCAGATCATGAAAGGGTTCATAGATGCCGTTGACCGTCGCGCGGTGATAATTTTCCGGGTCGGGCGCTTCCATAAACCGGGTCGGCGCGTGACCCTGTTCGTCGCGCAGCACGACCTCACCTTCGAGCATGTCGAAGTGTTTGAGGATATTACGGACGCCAACTTCCGCCACGTTCAACGCATAGGGCGACACACTGCCGCCACCAGCCAATTCTGTCCACAGGAAGACCTTGCCCATCGCTTCGACAGCATAATCGAGCAAACCTTCACCCGTGAACTCGCGACTGATGAGGCTGATGGGCGCTTGAAACGCGGTTAACGCCCCAAGGGTCTTCTGGCGCTGCACCACATTTTCAAGATAGTGCATACTGATAAAGGGCATCAACTTCAGCGACTGTCCGCCGCTGTGCAAATCAACCACGACATCGGTCAGTGGGAGTATGATGTCGTGGACATAGTGCGCGACAATTTCGGATACCGTGCCCGATGAACTGCCGGGAAACACGCGGTTCATATCTTTATGGTCGATGGGGGAGAGGCGCTGCCCGATTTTCACAGCCGGGAGATTGAGCGCCGGAATGATGATGACGCGCCCCTGTAGCTGTTCAGGTTGAAGTTCACGCGAGAGCTTGAGCAAACAGATAGGGCCTTCATACTCGCCGCCATGACTGCCCCCATTAAAATACACTGTGGGACCAGCGCCATTTTGAATGATGATGATCGGTATCAAAATCGCGCCCCATGCCGAATCGTTGCGCGAATAGGGCACATGGAAATACGAGACCTGTTTGCCGGGTTTATCGAAGTCAATATCGGTGGTGATGGGTGTCAGCCGGTCAACCATTGCCTGCTCCTATTTGATATAGAGCTTGCGCGGGAAATGGGTCAGGGTCTCGCAGCCTGTGGCGGTGATGCGAATCGTCTCCGAGAAACTGATACCCCCTTCGCCGGGCACTTGTACCCAGGGCAGCATGTGGAAGGTCATGTTCTCTTCGAGCAGTCGCTCTGTACCGGGCTGCCAGCTCAGGATGTGTCCCTCGCCCCAATCTGGCGGCAGGCCGATGCCAATCGAATAGGCCGAGCGCGATGCCTGTGTGCCGCCGAATTGTGAGTCCGTGATGACTTTGCGCCCAATCGCGTCCGCAGCGCCCGCCGACATACCCGGTTTAACCGCCTCTAACATCGCTTGCATCGCATCCTGAACGATCTGCACCCCCGCCAGCACCTTTGAACTCGGTTCACCAACATAGGTCGTCCGCATCATCGCGGTATGATAACGCCGGATACAGCCGCCAATTTCAATCATCACAAATTCATTGTTTTCTATCGTGCGTCCCATCCAGGTCGCGTGCCCGATTGCGCCACGATAGCCCGAAGCGACAAATGGCGCAATCGAAGGCCATTCGCCACCCGCCTTAATCATGGCGTAGTGAATTTCGGCGGCGACATCGTTCTCCGTCGCGCCGACCTGCACGGCTTCGATACCGGCTTGCATTCCGGCCTGTGTTGTTTCGGCGGCTTTACGCATCAGGTCGATTTCGTGCGTGGACTTTATTAAACGACCTTCTTCGATGATGCCCGTACAATCGACAAAGCGGGTGGCGGGACAGTTGGAAATGAGGCGCTCTTGCTGTACTGCGGTGAAAAACCAGCAGCCTTTTTCATACCCGATGATTTTATCCAGCAGCCCAAATTCGTCGAGTGTCGCCCGCAGTTTGTCAATCGCGTTTTCGCCATCAACATAGGGGCGGCGTTCTTCCACCCATGAATATTCTTCAACGCCACTGTCTTCCAGCAGGCGTGGCACAGCGACGACTTCCCCTTCAAGCGGGATGATGAGCGCGAAGAAATAGTAATGACCGGGACTTTCAAAGCCAGAGATATAACAAATGTTTTCGGGCGTGGTGCTAATCACGACCTCAATATCGCGCTCTGCCATACGCCGGCGCAGGTCGCGTAACCGTCGTTCATATTCAGGGATAGGGAAAATCAGATTGTCTCGCTGGCGCATTGTGCCTTGCCTCCGCTTAGATGGATATTGGTTGGCCCTTACGGTGTCCCTGGAAGCTATAAAGATGTCTATTATTTGACACAGGTCGTAAGGAACGATAAAATCACTTCACTGTGAATTCACACTGGATACATATTGTATCCAATAATCATGTCGCCTGCATCTTTATGGTATTCCACATCCCCGTCTACAATAGCCCGCATCCTCGTATTCCGTCGATTTTTGAGAAAAGGTGACATGCGTGCAGATGAATCAATCGAAAAAACGATCAAACAGAAAGCCAGAGTCCAGTTTGAGATTTGATGAGGTATATACAATCATCCGCCAACGAATCTGTTTACTGGAATATCCGCCGGGAATGGCCTTGCGCGAGGAAACGCTCGCTGCGGAATTTAAGGTCAGTCGAACGCCTATCCGCCGTGTTTTGCAACAACTTGAACACGAAGGCCTGGTCACACACAGTCAGGGTGCGGGTGTCATCGTCACCATCATTGATCTGAAACAGCTCAAATCGGTTTATGCCCTGCGGTTAAAAATTGCGGAATTCATGGGCGAAATGATGATTACGCACATTCCAGACTCGACCTTGCACACGCTTGAGGGCATTGGTACGGCCTGTCGTGCATTGATGGACGACTATGATATTACAGAATTAGGGCGCTTATACAACCAGTTTCATGCCATCATGCTCGAAACGATAAGCAATCGCCCGCTACAGAAAATCGCTGACCAACTTTTTCATCAAACGGCGCGGGTCTGGTTAGACATTTTGCCTGACCTTGATTGGCAGGAAGAGGTCGAGATTATGTATCAGGAAGTGAGCGATGTTTTGCAGCATTTCAAAGCGGGGGATGTGCAAGGCGCTGCCGAAGTGCGGCGTGACCACATGGCTAAACTGCTGCAACGGATTAACCGCTATCTGGGCAGCGCCGACGGGCGACAATCGACCTGAAGCGCGCCGTGATGATTTGCGGTCATGTTCAAAAAGATATTCTGATCGCAGCGGATGGGTATATCAAATTATCCGACAAGTGAATAAGGAGAGACGACGAACAAGCGGCTATTTTTGTCCAAAAACAAATTAAGGAGTTCATGCACTATGTTTGCGAGATTATCCATAAAGTTGTTAGGGCTTTTACTTATTTTGCTAGCCCTGCTCGTTAGCCCAATCGCCGCGCAGGATGAAGGCGAGACCACACTCGAACGGGTTCGCCGTGAAGGGGTGGTGCGGGTTGGGTTTGCCAATGAAAATCCCTATGCCTATGTGAATGAAGCGGGTGAACTGACGGGCGAAGCGGTGGAGGTGGCGCGCGAAGTCTTTTCAATCCTCGGCATTCCCGAAATGGACGGCGTGCTGACCGAATTCGGTTCGCTCATTCCGGGTTTGCAGGCCGGACGCTTCGATGTCATCACCGCTGGCATGTATATCACGCCAGACCGCTGTGAGCAGATTTTGTTCGCCGACCCTGAATATACCATTGGCGAAGGGCTGATTGTCGAAGCGGGTAATCCGCTGAATCTGCACAGCTATGAAGACATCGCCGCCAACCCCGATGTCATCGTCGGCACAGGGGCGGGCTATCTGGAATATGATTACCTGCTTGCCGTTGGCGTCTCGGAAGACCAGATTGTGACCTTCCCCGACGATGCGGCGGGTATGGCAGGGCTGCAATCCGGTCAGATTGATGTGTGGACAGGCACAGCGCCCACGCTGACACAACTGCTCGAAGTCACGGGTGATTCTGGCTTTGAGATGGCGTCGCCATTCAGCCAGCCCATCATTGATGGTCGCACGGTTGCGGGCTTTGGCGCGGCGGGCTTCCGTCTGGAAGATGGCGACTTCCGCGATGCGTTCAACGCGGTGCTGCAACGTCTTAAGGACGATGGCGAACTGGTCACTATCATTGGTGAGTTTGAAGGCTTTGGCCCGGAAACGCTGCCCGGTGATGTTACCGCTGCTGAACTCTGCAATCCACCACCCATCATTGAAGCACAGCCCGGCGGCATTCTGGAACGCTTACGCAATGACGGCGTGGTGCGGGTTGGGTTTGCCAATGAAAATCCCTATGCCTATGTGAATGAAGCGGGTGAACTGACGGGCGAAGCGGTGGAGGTGGCGCGCGAAGTCTTTTCAATCCTCGGCATTCCCGAAATGGACGGCGTGCTGACCGAATTCGGTTCGCTCATTCCGGGTTTGCAGGCCGGACGCTTCGATGTCATCACCGCTGGCATGTATATCACGCCAGACCGCTGTGAGCAGATTTTGTTCGCCGACCCTGAATATACCATTGGCGAAGGGCTGATTGTCGAAGCGGGTAATCCGCTGAATCTGCACAGCTATGAAGACATCGCCGCCAACCCCGATGTCATCGTCGGCACAGGGGCGGGCTATCTGGAATATGATTACCTGCTTGCCGTTGGCGTCTCGGAAGACCAGATTGTGACCTTCCCCGACGATGCGGCGGGTATGGCAGGGCTGCAATCCGGTCAGATTGATGTGTGGACAGGCACAGCGCCCACGCTGACACAACTGCTCGAAGTCACGGGTGATTCTGGCTTTGAGATGGCGTCGCCATTCAGCCAGCCCATCATTGATGGTCGCACGGTTGCGGGCTTTGGCGCGGCGGGCTTCCGTATTGAGGATGTTGAACTGCGTGACGCTTTCAACACGGTGCTCAATTACCTGAAAGATACGGATCAGCTGGTCGGAATCATCGGACAATTTGAAGGCTTTGGCGCGGAAACGCTGCCGGGTGATGTTACCGCTGCTGAACTCTGCAATCCTGAATAGTTAAAGACCAAAATGTGTTTGTAGCTGGAAGGATGTGTCCACTCGTGGGCACATTCTTCTTTCATAGCGGAAAGATGGATGTTGCATGACTGACAACAATAAGCCAAAGCGTGGCACACAAGCGGTTTGGGGTGGTGAGGATGCTAAAAATTTCTGGGATCGCTCAACACAGGTGCCGGTGGTTCATAGTGTGTCGTTTGGGTATCGCGATGTCGAGGAGTGGTTAGGCGTCGCGTTGGGCGATGCGCCGGGACATATCTATGGGCGCAATACCAATCCAACCGTTGCGGTATTCGAGGAAAAACTGCGCCTCTTAGAAGATGCCGCCGCAGCCACCAGCTTTTCGACAGGCATGGCGGCGATTAGTAACACCCTGTTCACGCTGTTAAAGCCGGGTGATCGGGTGGTATCGGTCAAGGATACCTATGGCGGCACGAACAAAATTTTCATCGAATTTTTGCCGCGTATCAATGTCGATGTGGCGCTGTGTGATACCACCGACCACGAAGCCATTGAAGCCGAAATCGCTAAAGGCTGTACGGTGCTGTATCTGGAAACTCCGACCAATCCCACGCTCAAAGTGATGGATATACAACGGTTGGCGGCGGCGGGTCATGCCGTCGGCGCGACTGTCGTGGTCGATAACACCTTTGCCACGCCGATAAACGCGAATCCGCTGGCCTTAGGCGCTGACCTCGTTGTCCACAGCGCGACTAAATTTCTCGGCGGTCATGCCGACGCGCTCGGCGGGGTGGTCTGTGGCGATGAAACACTCGTGCATCAAATTTATCACTATCGTGAAATTAACGGCGCAACCCTGCATCCGATGGCGGCCTATTTGCTGCTGCGGGGGATGAAGACGCTGCATTTGCGGATTGAACGGCATAACGAAAATGCGATGCGCGTGGCGACATTCCTGCAAAGTCACGACTTTGTGCGCCAGGTGTTCTATCCCGGTCTGGAATCGCACGAAAATCATGAAATTGCGAAGAAGCAGATGCGCGGTTTTGGGGGCGTCCTCAGTTTCACATTACAGGGCGGCTTTGATGTGGTGCAGACCTTCTTGCCACGCCTCAAATATGCCCACGCCGCCGCTAACCTTGGCGCAGTCGAAACGGTTGTCGGCCCACCCGCGACCACCAGCCATGTCGAAAGCACCCGCGCCGAACGCGCAGCAATGGGTATCCCCGAAAGCCTCATCCGGTATTCGGTGGGGATAGAAGACGCGGACGATTTGATTGCCGACCTGCGCCAGGCATTGGATGCGACGGCGCAAGCGTTGTAACGACCGCGTCCATGACTTGTCTGGCGCGATGCAGCGCGACTTGAAAAAAATTTGTACTCCTGCTCGATGTTCAAGGAGTTCTAAATGGATACATTTAAACACGTACTAGACACAGTTTTAGATAGAACGTCCCATCTCCTTGTGGGCTTCTGGGCACTGTTGATCGGGATCGCATTTGGTGTCGCCAGTGTCAAACCCAATCCATTTTATCAACAGGAAACGGTGATACCGACGGCGCTGTTCTCGCCAGAGTCATTCAATCTATTCGTGCTCATCGCGCTGTTTGTTTTTGTGATCATGATGCTGGCGCGAACATCACGCTGGTTACTGGTGACGGGGGGTATCGCTATTGTGGTGGGTGGATTTTTAGGCGTCCTCCTGACCGATACACACCCGTTTGACCTGCTGCCGGGAATCATGCGCGGGATTGATGAGACCTTATTGATGACCGTGCTGGGCACACTGCTGGCCCTGGTCGTTGCGGTGGTCACGGGTATCGCGCGTATATCCAGAATTCGCATTATCCGTTACATCTCCGGCACGTATGTCGAGATATTTCGTGGCACATCCGTCCTCGTGCAGATGTTCTGGATTTTCTTCGTGCTGCCGCTGGAGCCTTTCAATATTACAATTTCGGCACTGGAAGCGGGTGTACTGGCGCTGGGGTTGAACGTGGGCGCGTATGGCGCGGAAGTGGTGCGCGGGGCGATTCAAGCGGTCCCACGCGGGCAAATCGAAGCCGCCACCGCCTTGAATATGCCGCCGTTGATGCAAATGCGCCGGGTGATTTTGCCCCAGGCGCTGGTACGCATCATTCCGCCGTTTGGCAACTTGATGATTGAACTCTTGAAAGCCACTTCGCTCGCCTCACTCATCACCCTGTCTGACATCACCTTTCAAGCACGCTCATTGCAACGCACGCAGGGCAGAGTCCTGGAATTATATGGGCTGCTGCTGCTGCTGTATTTCTTGATTGCGTATCCGCTGGTGCGGCTTATACGCTGGCTTGAAAATCGCCGTCAATGGGCATAGGGAGTTGAAATAATGAATGTTTGGGACTGGGCTTTTTTACAGGAGATATTGCCAGAACTCTTAGAAGGATTATCTGTCACCATCCGCGCCACAGGCTTTGGGTTTATCTTGGCGATGGTCATCGGACTGGTGATGGCGCTCGGACGGCGGTCGGAAAATCGGGTGATTTCGTGGGTGACGGGCGCGTTAATAGAATTTATTCGTTTGACACCGCTGCTGGTGCAATTGTTTTTTGTGGGATTTGTGCTGCCACGTTATCTGCGACAGGTGGGCATCGGGCGTGAATTCATCCAACCGTTCGCGATGGGGGTGCTGGTGATTGGCCTGCACTATGGGACATATACATCCGAGGTCTATCGTGCGGGCATTGACGCGATTGGACGCGGACAGTGGGAAGCGGCGAAATCGCTCAACTTCTCCGGGCGCGATACGTGGGTTCGCATCATTTTGCCACAGGCGATTCCGCCGATGCTGCCCGCTTTTGGTAATTATCTAAATGGCATGTTCAAAGAGACCGCGCAGCTATCGGCGATTACCGTTGTCGAATTGATGCAGGTCGCGCAGACGATTGGTAAACAGGAATTCCGCTATCTTGAACCGATTACGATGGTTGGGCTGCTGTATTTCATCGTCAGTTATCCAACCTCGCTCATCGTCCGTCGATTGGAGGCGCGCTATGGAAACACAACCTGATGGAAATGAAAAAAAGAAACCGGCGGTGATTTTTAAAGAGGTCACAAAATCCTTCGGCGATCTCGTCGTGCTGGATGGCCTTAACCTGGAAGTGGGGCAGAACGAAAACATCGTCATCATTGGCCCCAGCGGGTCGGGCAAGACGACGATTTTGCGCGTCTTGATGACGCTCGAAAAACCCGCCTCCGGTTATATCTATGTTAATGGCGACCCCTTATG
>CAZTLI010000181.1:0-9976 GCA_964614375.1 uncultured Anaerolineaceae bacterium | reverse complement strand
GACCACGCCCACCAGCGTCACCAATGGCAAATCCAGCCCTTTGGCAATCATCTGTGTCCCGACGAGGACATCGGCCTCGCGTTTGATAAACCGGTGCAAAATCGCGCTGTGTTCATCGTGCCGGGTGGCGGTGTCGGCATCCCAGCGAATCACGCGCGCCAATGGGAATACCCGCCGCACCTCTTCCTGCACCTGCTGCGTGCCCGCGCCGAAATATTTGATGCGGCGTGAACTGCATGAGGGGCAGGTTTGTGGCGAGGGTTCGATGTGCCCGCAGTGATGACAGCGCAGCACATCGCCATAACTGTGATACGTCAGCGGCGTGTCGCAGCGTGGACAGGTGGCGATGTAGCCACATTCACGACAAAAGACATACGTCGATTGTCCGCGCCGATTGAGATAGAGCATGGCCTGTTCATGATTATCGATCACCGTTTCCAGCGCCGTCTGTAATTCGCGGCTGAACATGCTGGTGTTCCCGGCTTTGAGTTCATCGCGCATATCAACCACACTCACAGGCGGCAGGTCGATGGTCACGGCTTCTTCGGCGGATGATGGATAATAGCGCGCCTCGATACCTTCCTGCCGCGAAAGCTGCAAGATGCGATGGCGATGCCCCATGATGCGATTCGGCAGATGCAAATAGGTCAGTTCGCCCGCCTGCGCGCGATAGGTGCTGTGGATGTCGGGCGTGGCGCTGCCCAGAATCAGCACGCCGTCATTCTCGCGCATCATCCGTTCGGCGACTTCACGCGCGTGATAGTGCGGTTGGGCTATCGGTGGCGATTGTTTATAGCTGTGGTCGTGTTCCTCATCGAGAATCACCAGTCCCACATCAGGGAATGGTGTAAACAGTCCCGAACGCGCGCCGACGACAATCTGGATTTTGCCATCGCGCGCCCGCTGCCATGTGTCATAACGTTCGCCGGCGGGCAGTCCGCCATGCACCACCGCCACCTGATCGGGAAACCGTTCCGCCACCCGGCGCACAGTCTGGGCTGTCAGCGCGATTTCTGGCACGAGGAATATCGCCTGCCGACCCTGTGCCAGCGCCAGTTCAATCGCGCGCAGATAAATCTCGGTCTTGCCGCTGCCTGTCACGCCGTGCAGGAGAAAGGCATTTGTTTCCCGCAACCCCTCCCCAGCCCTCCCCGCAGGCGGAGTGGACGTTTTCTCTCCTTCGGAGTCACCGCGCGCGCCGCTGTGTCCTCCCCTGTCTACGGGGGAGGTGGACGGCGCAGTCGGACGGTGGGGGTTAGAGTCTGCCGTGAGCGCTTGCAGCGTTAGCTCAATTTCCCGCAGCACGCCTTCTATATCGTCCATGACGGCCTCATTGCTGAAGCGCAGGACATGCAGGCCGTTGTATTCGAGGAATTCCTGTCGGATAGCGTCTTCGGCTGCGGTGTACTGGTGAATCTCGCCATCAACCTCCACGACGAGATTGGCTTCAGGACAATAGAAATCAATGATGAAGCGTTCTATCGCGTGCTGCCGCCGGAAACGGTATCCGCCTATTTGCCTGCGCCGTAACTGCTGCCACAGCGTCTCCTCGGCGGGTGTGGGGTCGTGGCGCATTTGTTTGGCGAGGGGCTTGAGGAATTTCCAGAGAATAGACGATGATTTCCATGCCCGATAGTTTTCAGACCCCCTCCGTCCGGCTGCGCCGTCCACCTCCCCCGAATTCAGGGGAGGATTTTCCGTTGGCTGTATTGAGTCGGCATTCGCTTCTCTGCTAATCTCAGAGGACGAACTGTAGCTTGCCTGAAATGAGTCAGCGTCCATCTCTCCAAGCGACCTGACTCCCTCCCTGAATTCGGGGAGGGCTGGGGAGGGGTTGAGGCGTGGGTTTGAAGCCAGGTTAAGCGCATCTGGCTTAACAAAACTCCACTGCTTCATCCGTGCCTCAATCACCTGCCAGACGGCCTGCTGTTCATCGGTGAGGGGCGGCGCAACCAATGGAATAAATAGTTCATCATCCAGCGAATCGCGGATTTCACGCTTTTCGCCCAATCGCACCAGACGCGCTTCTGCCAGCTTTTTAAGGTCGGTCAGCGTCGCGCCGGTTTGAGCATAGATGGCGCTGACATCCACCGCGCCGCTTTCACGCGCGAGCACATCGAGGATATGGCGCTGTTTGTAACCGCCGCGCATCTCGACCAGCACTTCGTCCACTGTTTCGGGCGGGATGTTGAGGAAAATCAAATCCGATTCGCCGCGTTCAGTCTGTTCGATGAAGACATAACCGGCGTCAACGAGCTTATTCAGTGTGGCGCGAGTCGTGTCGGCAAGTTTTAGAGCTTTGTCAACCGAAATCGGGTCTTCGGGGCGGGTGGCGATGACTTCCAGCAAATCCGCTTGTTTAGACGACTTTCCCAGTCGGCGGGCGACGTGTGGAATCTGGTCGGGATGGATGCCGAGTTGGGCGGTTTGCACCTGTTTGGGGCGCACTCTCGGTTTGGTCAATATCGACCGGGTTTCAACAATACCCGCTTTCGCCAGTTTTTCGACGGCCTTGACCGTGCCTTCGCGGTCTCTGGTCGATTGCACCAGTTGGTCAATGCGCTGTGTGCCGCGCTGCTTCAATCGGTCAATAACGGCCTGTTGCAGCGAATCGCGTCCCTGGGCATCGGGATAGCGCAGAGTCACCTGTTTATCGCGTTTGCCGACGATGCCGGGTGGCAGCCACAACCACAGACACGCCCCCAATGGCGCAAGATAGGCGCGGCTCATCCAGCGGGCGAGGTCGATTTGCTGTGGCGTCAGCACCGGGTTGGGGTCGAGCAGGTCGAGGACGGGTTTGGTCTCTTCGACGGGGCTGTGCTCATCCAGCGCGACCACGATACCGGGCTGCATCGCCGTGCCAAACGCCACCTGCACCAGATGACCGGGCTGAATCGTGCCGTCCAGTTCTGGCGGGATGTCATAGTGAAATGTGCCCGTTACCGGGGCGTTGATGGCGACTTCGGCATACATATCTTCATCATAGTCGCCCCGACGCGCCCACACAACTGTCGTTTGGCGGTTAAAACCTGTGCAAACGCACCTGCGATGTTATCGCAATTACGCCCACTTGATTACAATGGATAACATCTACATAGAAAGGGAATAGACGATGGATTATGCGATTAAAGGCACGACGATGCCCATTCTGGAAATTGACCTGAAACGCGGTGAATCGGTGTTCACCGAGTCGGGCGGTATGGCGTGGATGAGCGACGGCCTGAAGATGGAAACCAGCGGGCGCGGCGGCGGTTTAGGCGGTTTTTTAGGACGGGCGATTAGCGGCGAGTCGCTGTTTTATACGACGTATACCTGCGAAGCCAATGAAAGCCGTATCACCTTCGCGCCGGAAGTGCCCGGTCATATCATCGCCATGCAGCTTCAAGCCGGACAGTCTATCATCGGGCAAAAAGATTCGTTCATGTGCGCCGAAGATGGCGTCACCAGCGAAATCCATTTCAAGCAGAAATTGGGCGTGGGCTTTTTTGGTGGCGAGGGTTTCATCATGCAAAAAATCACCGGACCCGGCACGGCATTTTTTGAAATTGGCGGCGAAGTGCATCAGACAGAATTGAAACCGGGCGAAATCCTCAAGGTCGATCCCGGTCATGTGGCGATGCACGACCCATCGGTGGGCTATGAAATTGAGCGCGTACAGGGCGTGAAAAATATCTTCTTCGGTGGCGAAGGACTGTTTCTGGCGCAGTTGACCGGCCCCGGCAAGGTGTGGTTACAGTCGATGCCGTTTTCTAATCTGGTGGCGGCGGTGACATCACGGATGCCCAAACGCGGGGAATAGACCGGCACATAAAGAGGGCGTGACGGTCATCAATCGACGGTCACGCCCATGAATAGGGTATTTGCTACGCCAGTTCAAGCGGCGCAGGGTGACGTTGTTTCAGGCGCATCCGAATACCATTTTTCGGACGCAGGGTGATGAGGGGTTCAGGTACGATTTCCTGACCGGGCAGCCCTTCGACCTCATAGTGCTGCATGATGGTCGCCAGCAGCAGGTTAGCCTCCATCATCGCAAAGCTGTTGCCGATGCACACACGCGGTCCCCCACCAAATGGGAAATAGGCGTATTTAGGAATCGCATCCTCGTCGGCAAAGCGTTCGGGACGGAATTCGAGGGGCGCATCCCAATACCGTTCATCACGGTGCATCACCCAGGGACTCACCACCACGACGCTATTTGCGGGAATGGTATAATCCCCCACTTCTACATCTTCAACCGCCAGTCGCGTCATAATCCATGCGGGCGGATAGAGGCGCATCCCCTCTTTGATGACCATTTCTGTATAAGGCAGCGCGCGCAGGTCGTGCATCGTCGGCGGGCGCTGACCGAGCACCGAATCCAGTTCCGCGCACAATTTCTCGACCATCGCCGGGTGCTGCGCCAGCAGATACAATGTCCACGTTAAGGCGTTGGCGGTGGTTTCGTGACCGGCGATGAACAAGGTCATGGCTTCGTCGCGCGCCTCTTTGTCGGACATGCGATTGCCGTCTTCATCTTCCGACAGCAGCAGCATCGACAGCAAATCGCCCCGGTCTTCGCCCGTCGCGCGGCGATCATCAATCATCGTGCGGATGGTCTGTTCGAGAATTTCGCCCGCGCGCTGCCGTTCGCGGTTGGCGGGTGTGGGCAGCCAATCGGGGAGATGAAGCGGTTGGGTGACGCGCTGCGCCGCCGTTTCAATGCCGATGGTGATGGCATGACCGATATTATCGGCATCGTGTGAAACGTCTGTGTCGAACAGCGTCTTGCCGACGATTCGCATGGTGAGCTTCATCATTTCCTCGTCAATATCAAGCGCAGCGCCGTCGTTCCAGTCATCCAGCATAGCGCGTGTATATTCGACCATCGTATCGGCATACGCGGCGATTCGTTGCGCGTGGAATGCGGGCGCGACCAGGCGTCGCTGGCGTTTATGGAAGTCGCCATCACTGGTGAGGATCCCCTCGCCAATGACCTTCTCCGTCGCTTTCTTCAGCATCGGGCTTTTGTGGAATTTACGCGCATCTTTGACCAGCACGGTGTGGATAGTGTCAGGATGAAACAGCAGATAGACATGGCGTTTCAACAGGGTCAGATGCACGATGTCGCCATAGTCACGATGACATTGTTCCATAAAGGGGATGCGATTCGCCCCTTGAAAATCGCGCAGATTGCCGATGAGGAACTGCCCCTTTGGGCCGGGTGGATAGGGTTGTGCCATAATTGGACACCTCGTTCACTTTTGGCTATTTGTAGACATCATGTACAATTACAGGGTACGGTAATTTAAAAGACTGTCAATACGCAAATCAGTCATGTTGTATAATTATAGTCAGGTGTCTATTATGTCAGATGGTAAACAGGTCGATAGGCGAGTACGGCGTACTCGTAAACAACTCCGCGAAGCCCTCATTCAACTCATTCTCGATAAAGGTTATGCCCACATCACCGTACAGGACATCACCGACGCCGCCGACCTCAGCCGCGCCACCTTTTATTTGCACTACAGCGATAAAGATGAACTACTGACCAACAGCCTGGAAGAGATGTTTAATGACCTCGTTGAGCAGCGCCAGATCATCATGAACACGGGCGATGGCAAGCTGCCCCCGGCCCTGCTGGCGTTTCGTCATGCACAGGAATACAGCGCGCTCTATCGCGTCTTACTGGGTGAACGGGGCGTGACCTACGTCATGAGTCGGGTGCAGCATTATCTGGCGATGCAGGCCGAACACTGGTTGAAGCTGCTCATTCCAGACGATACCAGAGCCAGCGTCCCAACCGTCATCATCGCCCATCATGTCGCCGGGTCGATGTTTTCGCTGTTAATCTGGTGGCTGGAAAACGATATGCCGCATCCACCCGAACACATGGCAGAACTCTTCCAGACATTGGCATTACCCGGTATCTTCACGGTATTGGGACTGCCTATCCCTGACTTAGACGAGCTGGAAAACTTCGCGGATTAGCTTCATCATTCTGATTGCGGGGCGGCCTGTCAGCTATTCAGCCAGCACCCGGAACATCCGCTGTCCTTAAGCTGAATTGTTGATCGCTGCAATGCGAGCGCCTCTGTTTCTGGAGCGGAATTCGCTTCAATGTGCCGGATGCTGCCAACTCCGAATCAGGGTATCAGCCAATCTCGCCGCGCTGCCAGCGAGCGACCAGCGTTTGTGAGGGGTAAAACACCAGTTCCGGCACCTTGTCTGTCGTCACCCAGCGCGCATCGGCGGCATCGTCGTCGGGTTGCAGTGTGCCGCCGGTGACGCCGACCCGATAGCAAATCACGATGTCCGCCAACCCATCATCCCGTTTTGGGAATACGTCCAGCAGCCCCGTGATTTCGCCCTCTAAACCCGTTTCCTCATGGACTTCGCGTAAGACGGCCTCTTCCGGGTCTTCGCCCGCATCGACAAAGCCCGCCGGACACGCCCATTTGCCCTTGCCCGGATCACCCGCGCGTTGAATCAGCAGCACTTTGTCATCGCGCACGATGAATGCCACCACCGCCACACGCGGATTGAAAAACACGACATGATTACAGGCTGTGCAGATAGGACGTGTTACGCCGCGATAGTCGCGCTGGGCAGTGGGTGCGCCACATGCTGGGCAGTAATGGGCGAACTGCGCGTCGGTCATCTGGACGAACCAGATATGAGGTTGTACAGTGTGATGAACACCGAGACGACGATATAGAACAGCGTTTGCAGCACCAGGTCTGGTCCAGACCGGAAGCGGTCTGCCGATGCACTCTCGGACGTGCCCACTTCGGGCAAGGTTTCAGCCGCCACGCTATCGACTTCTGTCGCGCCAAAGGCCATCGTCTCATTGGGTGCTTCAGTCACAATCGTCGCAATATTAGGCCCTTGTCCGCCGACACCACCACCTGCATTCGGGGGTGCGTCGGCAGCGCCAGCGGGTTCGGATTGATTGAATGTCGCAGGGGGCGCGATAGTCTGGTCTGTGGCAGAGTCCAAATCCGAAGCCGTGTCAGATTCCGCCTCATCTATCCCGGCAGCATCGTCCACAGCCGCTGCGCCATCCACAGCGCCGCGCGAGACGTCGGCTGTAGTGGCGGGTGCAGGTGGCGGTGCAGCGCCCGCCTGTGCATCACCGGTATTCGCGCCATTGCCAACGGTGTCATCGCCCAATGTGGTGGCTGTTTCTTCGTTGCCGCTGCGCCCCTGTAGTTGGGGTTCTGTGGGGGTTTCGGTCACAGTCGGCAGGGTTGGATTCTGCGCGACGGCGACGCCATCGGCGCTATTCGGACTTTCATTATTTAACGCGCTGACGACATTGCTAAACACACTGCCAATACCCGGTCCCAGCATCGTAATAACCAGAATGCCCGCGAACAACACAATCGCCACCGCCGCCGCAATGCCCACATAATTAAACGAAGCGACGCGACGGATGGGTTTTGACCTGGGCATGGGGATGATTTTTGCCTGTGCGTCCGCCGCTTCGACCATTGCCGCATTGATCGTGAAATCGCGCGGGGCACGCAGGGCCGGCAGTTGTTGAATCCACTGTACAGTCTGATAGAGCTGCTCCAGTTCATCGCGCAATCTATCATCGGCTGCTAAGCGCCGTTCCAGCGTCATCCGCTCGGAATCCGTCAGCGCCCCGTCAAGATAGGCAGAGAGCAGTTCGTAGTCCTGGTCGGATAGGTTACGTTCAACAGACATCAGTGGCTTCCATTAACTCATTCAACAACGGCATCATCAATGATTTAGGGGGCATAGTTCCATTCTGGCTATGCCTTCACTTTACTAGACGAAATTCAGGCGGTAAAAGTTCCTGAACGGCTTGCAAACAATTCCGCACACTCACGCGCGCCCGACTCAAGCGGGATTTGACTGTGCCCATGCGCGTGTGCAGGGTTTCGGCGATTTCCTGATAACTCATGCCCTGCACATCGCTCATGACGAGGACGACACGCTGTTCGTCGTTGAGTCCGGTGATGCAATCCTGTATCGCTCGACTGAGTTCGCTGGATTGGGCGGCGTCTTCAGGTGATGGATTGGCAGCAGGCAGGGGCGGGCCATCGTCCATATCCGCGCCGGGTAAATCTTCAATCGAAATGGCAGGGCGGCGTTTGTGACGGCGCAGTTCGTCATAACAGCGATTGGTCGTGATTCGCAGCAGCCACGACAGAAAACTGCCGCCACGATAGGTATCCAATTTGCGATAGGCGGTGATAAACGCATCCTGTGCCATATCCGCCGCACTCGCCGCTTCACCCATGATGCGATAGGCCTGTGTATACACCCGGTCCTGATAACGCAAAACAAGGCCGTTGAACGCTTCGATACTGCCATCAAGCGCCTGTGTAATCAGTTGGTCTTCGCTCGTCTGCTGGTGGTCTGCCATTGACATTCACGTCGGATGTGTTATGATTTTTTGCTATATTTTGTCTTCTAAATCTTTAAATTGCCGGAGTGGCGGAACGGGATACGCTGCGGTCTCAAACACCGTTGCCCTTACGGGCTTGTGGGTTCGAATCCCACCTCCGGCACACAAAGTCAGGTCAACAAAGCCTGACTTTTTTGTTTCTCACACCATTTAACCCGCGCGATTATTATACAGCCAAACGGCACAAATCAACCCCCGCATCGTCAATGTGGGATGAACTCCCCAGTAAAAAGGCCATCGCGCCTATCACAGGCCTTCCGCCGCGCGGGATGGTATCCTGGCGATGGCTGTAGATCACAAGTCCCGCGAACCACTCGCATCTGAATCCGACGTTGCGCCCTGCGGTTGCCCTCCGCTGTACAGAATCCGCCACCGTTAGGGTGTATATCAGATTGTGGTATGCTTGAATTACATCCCGATTCTGGTGTAAGGTGAACGCAAGAGAGATAGATGGAGTGACCCATGAATCAGCGTTATTTCATTTACGACAGCAAACGGTTTTTGCGCGATTGGTTCGTGATGGGGGTGATTGTCTGGCCTGCTGCACTCTTTGCCGGGGGCATCGTCGCGGCGGTGCTGGGATTTATCATACTGACATTTTTTCGGCACTTTATTGATTTCTATTCTTACACCGGCTCAGAATTCGATTCTGGCGTGTTCCTTGTTGCGACCGGTGTTGGCGCGAGCATTGGTCTGATGACGGGCTATTTACAACAGCAGGTCATTCGTCAGTGGTTCGGTTGGGAACACAGCAAATGGTTATGGGTCAATCTACTCGGTGGCGCGCTCGGTGGGGGCGCGCTTATTTTGCTGGATTTTCTGTTCGGTCCGCGGAATACCTATAGTTACACCCTGTTGTACAGCGTGCCGATGGAAATCTGGATGGTGATTTTTGTCGCGTGTTTGAGCAGCGCGCAAGCCATCGTGCTGCGTAAGCGCATCAAGGGTGTATGGTTGTGGGTGCTGGCTAATATCGTCGGCGGACTGGTCTGGGGCGGCGTGCTCACCAGCAATCCGCGCGGCGAGATGCTGGTCTTGTGGGCGATTGGCACGATTGCACAGGCAGGCATCACCGGCTGGGCGCTCCTCTGGCTGTTCCATTCGACCCCCGTTTCCGTCTGGGAAGAAGCGGTCTAAGACGAACACGCGCATTTGTCATGACACGCAGTTACGGGCATAATGACACTGTGTGTAATGGCAGCGGAGTGAGACGGCGATGGAACGGCAATCGGATGTGATTCGTGAGGTGACGGCGCTGGTCGAGGCCGCCTGTTATGCCGATAGCAATGTATTTGGCGTGTCTATCTGGACGCATCATCTGCAATCGGTCATTCACTACGGACGCCGACTCGCGCCGGAATTGAATGCCGACGCGGAACTGGTCGAACTCGGCGCGCTGCTGCACGATTTATCGGTCATCCGCGATAGTTCATTGGCGGAGAAACATCACCTCCACAGCGCGGCGCTCGCGCAGGACATCCTCTCCGAAATGGGGTATCCCCAGACCAAAATCGACATTGTGAAAGACGCTATCCGCAATCATCGCGGCAGTGTGCCCGGTGA
>CAZTLI010000180.1:0-9981 GCA_964614375.1 uncultured Anaerolineaceae bacterium | reverse complement strand
TACTTTACTGAGAATACCCATTTCAGCTAGACATTATTTTGGCGAAGGTATTGATGAAATGTGGTTGATTAAGATGGTGGGTTGGCAGCAATCGGTACAAGCATGGGCAGATAATCTGATGGGTCAGCCATTATGTATCATGACCTGTGGCAGTCATTTTGGCGGCGCGCCCTGTGCCCATCGGCTGATATTAGAGACGTGTGAAATTGGCGACGATTTTTTTGAATTTCACTTTAAAGCCGGTGAAATCCTCACTATCGTCAATCCCTATAAAGTGCAGGCGACAGTCGCGGCGCTGGTGGTGGCTGCGTGTGAATTTTATAGTTTGGGCTGGCACAAACCCGGTATGCCCGCCTCACCCGAAAGTCTATGCAGCATCGTCTACACCGATGGGCGTCCCGGCACGATTCGCGAAGAAATCCCGCCCAACGTGCGCCAATACACGGTCGCCATTGCCGACGCGCTGATGTTGTTCCCCGCGCCCAGGTAATTCAAACGCAGCCAGATATAACATAAACGGCAGAGCGCGTGTCCCTGCCGTATGTGCATCTGTTTTATCGGTTGGTCGGGGTGGCGCTAATTGCTGCCGGGTGCGGGTGGCGCATTGCGGGTGACACCGGGCACGGCGACGACCACATGATAATTCTGTGTCCCTTCGGCAAATTGGACATCTGGCGCTGACGTTCGCAGCAAATTCCATAACACGCGCGTATTGCGGCCTTCGACCCACACCGGTTCGCCGCTGGCTGCCAATTCCGCCATGCTCAAACCGCTGGCCTCGCCATCCCAGATGAGCGACGGTGATGAGGGTGAATAGTCCACTGCCCGCGCTGAAATCCATGCGCCCTCCGGTTCATAGACGACGGGTGTTTGACTCAAATTCTGGCACAGCGCCACGATGTCCTCATAAAATAGCGTAGGCCAATCGGCATAGGAATCGGTCGTATGGGACGCCCCGGCAACATTCAGCGTCAGCACCTCATAGACCGGGTTGTCCGAACTGGGTATCTGGTCGTCGGCAAATGCGCCATAGGTATAAAAGCGCATCTCAATCTGGAGTGTCGTTACGAAGTTACGAATCACTTCATCCGACACGCGATCCCAATTGACACTGTTGGCGCGCGTGGCGCTCTCGGCAATCCATACCACCCGGTTATCACCAAAGACGGTGCATTGGGGCACGACATTGCCCTCGAGGAATGTCCCGGCATCATCACCGCCCACCGTATCCGCCCGGAAAATCACATTCGTCGGGCTGCGATCCCACTGTATCGGATGGTCTGGATCACTATTGGCAACCGCACCCCCATCACCACCGGATTGGCACGCGCCTAAGACGATAACAAAGCCAATCACACACATCCATTTCAATAATCGCATCATTATTCTGCTCCCACGTAAGTCAAAGCCAGACTATCCTTAAGTATATGCCGATTCGCGTCGATAAACGTCTAGGGATTGTCACCATCAGTGTACACCATTTTAACAGTCAGGGGGATTAACTGTCTGAAGAGAAAGTAATCGTTAGAAAAGCGCACGGATGATGAGGATTCCGCCGAATACCGCCATCGGTACGCCACAGATGCTCAATGTACCAAAGGTCAGCACAGTGATGACCACACCGAGAATAATCAACGCCACACCGAGCACGAGCGATAGCAGGCGTCCACCCAGTTTGAATATAAATCCCACGAACGACCAGATGAAGCGAAAAGGCCACAATAAGATACCGAGCCAGTTTACCGGGCGCCGTTCGCGCCGTACCGCCTGCGGCTCATACAGTTCGTAGGGTTCTTCGTTATACACACGGCGGGGACGTTGTGGGCGTTCTGGGGGCGATTTGCGGGTCATTGGGGATGTCCTCAAGAAATAGATGCGCGCGATAGCGCTACCGCGCGCATCCGGGTGACGAATTAGCGCCTATACAGCGTCTTCATCTTCGGTCAGTGCCTCGTCGATTTTGCGCTTGAGTTCCGGGTTGATTGCGGGCGATGGCGCATCACTGCGTTTGGGTTTGATGAAAACGGTATCACCACTGCCGCTGCCCCGTCCTTGCAGCAGCATATAACCGCCGATGAGGATAAGCAGCGCTGGCAAAATAAATGGCGATAGACTGCCGAACAAGCCGCCGAAGATAAACAGCTCGAAGAACACGGCGAAGGCCACAAACGCCACCAATCCACCGCGCACCATCAGGCGTCCGGTCTGGTAACTGGCTTTGCTATGGGTACGGTCGCCGATAAACATCAATGCCGACCCAACGAATACGGGATATAGTGCCCACGCATAGGCCCAGCTTTCCCAGTGCCCGGTGATGTTCTGCACGAACAGAATCACGCCTGTGCCTGTGACGACCATGCCGGGAACGGCTAAGGGCGCTGCGCCCCGTTCACCCCGCCAGGCAGCGAATAAAAAGGCCGCACCGGGCAGGATGACGAACAAAGGCCACAGCACACCGAGAAAGTCAAAATTGAAAACTTGCGCCAGCAAGAAGAAAATGCCCAGCGTAATCAGGATAAACGCCCCGATTTTACGCCCGGAGTCCTGTTCAAAATCGACATCAAAACGCATGGCTCATGCCCCCTAACACTTCAGGTTGTCTACTATCATACCCTATCCTGGGCGGACAACACACCGGAAGTAGGGATTGATAGGTTGTCGGTTGAATAGCTGATACGCAGGCTTTTGCTGTACATCGTGCGTAACAGTAACTAAAGACCAATACGTATCTCACGCTGTTCTAGTTGCGTCTATCCAATGGTGTCAATCATTGTGCCAATCAAAAAGGCGCTGTGTGTGCGCCTTTTCAGGGTCATTATTGAATACTGAGCAAAACGTTGCCCTCGTGTGCCCATAAGGTCTCCAGCCCATAGTATTGGCGCTGTTCTTCCATGAAGACATGCACCACGACATCGGCATAGTCCAGCAGGATCCAGCCACTTTCGGGTGTCCCCTCGCTGCTGAAGGGCACTTTGCCAAACTGCGCTTTCACTTCTTCACGGACATTTTCTGCCATCGTTTTCAATTGCCGGATATTGGTCGCGTTGCAGATGACAAAGAAGTCGGCAATGATGGCGTCGGGGCGTAAATCAAGCAGTACAATGTCTTCGGCCTTTTTATCCTCGACCACATCGACGATAAAGCGTGCCAGATCGAATGAGTCCAGAGTGTGCCTCCTGAATGCAATACACCTATTCCAATGATGCCTCCATTGTATCACAGCCTCTTACGCGGGCAATCGGTCAAGTGTGGCAGATTTTGCCCCGAAGCGCCGCTAATCGTTGGCGAAAATAAGAATAACCGCAATGCGCGCAGCGGGCGCAAAGGATTATGGGCGGGAGCGCACGGCCCCGGTCGGTTTGGCTCGTTATGTAGTGCTGTTTTTACCTGGCCCTGTGTTCACAGACAAGCCGATAACGGCAGCCCCTTGTTGCCGGGCTGCGTTGGCCTAAAAGTGAATGTGCGCTATGCTAAAGGTCAGCCGCATAAGCAACGAGGGGAAGCCCATGACCGACACACCCACCGACTCCGCAGACATCCGCGCCACCAACGAAAGTGCCATCTATAAAACGACGACAGACCGCCGCCCCACTGACTATGATTTACTGGTCATCGGCAGCGGCCCCGCCGGACAGCGCGCCGCGATACAAGCCGCGAAGCTCAATAAGCGCGTGGCGGTGGTGGAGCGCAAAGCCGTCGTGGGTGGCGTGTCGGCAAATACGGGCACAATCCCCAGCAAGACCCTGCGCGAAGCCGTGCTCTATCTGTCGGGTTATCGTGAACGGGGTTTATATGGTGCGTCATACACAGTCAAAGAAAAAATCACCATTGAAGACCTCACCTTCCGCGCGCAGCACGTCATCCGCAATGAAATCGACATCATCCGCGACCAGCTCCGCCGCAACAATATCGAACTCATAGCCGCCAGCGCCAGATTTCTCGATTTACACACCGTTCATCTGGATTTTGTGGACAAAAGTGGGCACGATGAAGTCACCGCTGACCGCATCATCATCGCGACGGGCACGTCTGCCACACGTTCGCCGGGAATCCCGTTTGATGAACAGCATATCTTCACCAGTGACGCGATTCTAGCGCTGGATCGCATCCCCAAAACCCTGGCGGTCATTGGCGGCGGGGTCATCGGCTTAGAATATGCGTGTATGTTCGCCACGCTGGGTACGCGCGTCACCCTCATTGATAAACACACGCACTTATTGACGTTCGTGGACGAAGAAATCATCGACGCCCTCATCTATCATCTACGGCAGCAGCGCGCCACCTTACGCTTAGGCGAAGCGGTCAAAACGGTTGAAACAATTCAAGAAAAGGATAAGACCCGCGTGCGAATCTGCCTTGAAAGCGGCAAGACGATCACCACCGAAAAGGCGCTCTACAGCATCGGGCGCACAGGCGCGACAGGCAAGCTCAATCTGCAAGCGGTTGGCCTGGAACCGGATTCGCGCGGACGCTTGACCGTCAATGAGCATTATCAGACCAGCGTGCCCCATATTTACGCGGTGGGGGATGTGATAGGTTTCCCCAGTCTGGCATCGACTTCAATGGAGCAGGGACGGTTGGCGACCTGCCATGCCTTCGGTGTGCCGACCAACAGCGTGCCCGAATTATTTCCGTATGGCATCTACACGATTCCTGAAATTTCGATTGTGGGGCCGCATGAAAACGAACTCACCGAACAGGGCATTCCCTATGAAATCGGCAAAGCCTACTATAAAGAAATCGCTCGCGGACAAATCATCGGCGACCAGATTGGAATGCTTAAGCTCATTTTCCATGCCGAGACGCACAAACTGCTGAGCGTCCATATCATCGGTTATGGCGCGAGTGAACTCATCCACATCGGGCAGGCGGTACTGGCCTTTGGCGGCACAATTGAATTTTTTATCAATAATGTGTTCAACTATCCCACGCTGGCCGAATGTTATAAAACCGCCGCTTTTGATGGCATCAACCGGTTGGGATAGGCGGATCGCACCGAACAAAAAAGAGGGGACGCGCCCCTCTCTTGCCTTTGCGAAACCTGCGTATGGTTAAAATTTCACCAGCAGCGCCGTGATATACATAATCGCCAGTCCTGCCGTAAATCCACCGAGATTGACCCAGTTAACCAGCGGCAGCGCGAGTCGGGCGCTGTCACGGGCGACCAGCTTGCCCACTTCCCACACAACCTGCAAAATCGCGCCAATGCCAATCGCGAGGAAGATCGTCGCCAGCACCGGATTAAAGGCAAATCCGCCCAACCACGTCCCCAGAATCGCGGGCGCACCCGCAATCAAGACCAGCAGCGCGAAGTGGTGCAGCGCCGGAGGTTCACGGACAATTGGCGCGGCAATCCCCACGCCTTCGGTGATGTTGTGCAGCGTGAAACCCAGAATCAAGAATGTGCCGAGCGCCGCTTCGCCCTGTGCAAACGCCGCGCCAATCGCCAACCCTTCGCCCAGATTATGCAGGCCGATTCCGAGCGCAATCCGGTAGGCAATGCCGAGGGGCGTTGTCTCGCGGCTGCCGCGCATACTGCCCAATGCCAGCAGCGCACCTAAGGCAATCAACGCGATGAACACCACTAACGGCACACCTTGCCAGAATACAGGCAGTTCGGCGGCGAATTCATTGGCATCCAGCCATGTGCCTATGGCAAGGAATACCAGCAGGCCAATGGTCAACGACAGGATGAAGTTCATCGCTTGGCGGCTTAATCGGCGCATGAAGGGATACCATAATACGCCTAAAAACACGGGCACAACCCCCACATACAAACCGACCAGTCCAAACTGGACCAGTAGACTGCCCGAAATCTGCGGCGTTTGCACCGCAACGGGTATCTCGGCCTCGAATGTCGTGCCGATTGACGTAATCAGCATAATCGCATGGGCTTCTTCCGCCACCCAGGGATAGGGAATGGTGAAGGTTGCGCGTCCGAGTCGGGGTATCGTTGTAGAGGGTTCAGCCGTGAACGACCAGTAGGCTTCATCAACTGTGACCTGTGGAATGGTGATTTCGCCCGGCCCATCATTGACGACCACAACCTCGATTCGTCCGGGTTCGGGCAGTCGAATCTGCTCAATCGTCACTTGCTCCACAGGCGGCCCCGCCAATTCGCCGAGTCCGCCACCCGTCGCCAACAGCGCCAGCACAATCCCCAATAGAATCAGAGGCACTAAGGCGAGGCCCCATGCCGCACCACTAAGACCCGTTTGTTCATTGGTTTGAGTCGTGTCTGTCGTCATGAGCTTGCCTCCTCATCCGCGCCGCGATAGGTCACGGTGCTGCCTTGCGTCGCTTTCTGATTCCATTCGTCATCCAGCCCAACCGCTGCTAATGCCACCGGAAAATCGGCTGGTTCGACCACGTTTAAATTACCCATCCAACCCAATTCAGTAAATTCGCTGATATGCGCGTGGAACATATAGTTACCGGGCCAGCGATAACGGAATTCGAGGATACCGCGCTGCGCCTGTGCCTGCATAATCGTGTCAACCGTTCGCAGCGTGGGTTCGAGCGTCGTGCCGTGATCATAATAGTCAAAAAATTCGGCATGGAGATGGAACGAATTGATGAGGTCAAATTCGGTGATGTTGATGAGATATATCCGCACCAATTCGCCGACCTGTGCCGGGATGGGACGGCGGGCAAATTCGTGCCCTACCGTATTGACGGCGTAAATCTCGTTCCCGCCATCAAAGTTGGTATCAAAGCCGTTCATCATCATCATCAACTCGCGGGCAGGCGGGCGTCCGCCGGGTGGGTCAACAATAAACGCGCCATACAGCCCTTTGTGGATATGGCGTTTGAGTGGCATGGCATGACAGTGATAAAGATGACAGCCAAATGGTTCAGCATCAAATTCATAGGTGAACGATTCACCGGGTGCGATTTCACCCGGCCCCGCGCCGGCCACACCATCCATTTCAAATCGGTGTATCCCATGAAAATGTATCGTGTGCGGATGACTGCCGAAGTTACTGAAGTAGATGCGAATACGGTCACCTTCCGTACAGCGCAATGTTGGACCCGGCACACGCCCGTTATAGGTCCATGCCGGGAAGAAGATACCCGGTGCGATTTCGATTTCGATATCCCCGGCGGAGATACGATACTCGCGCAGTGTTTGCCCATTTTCGAGCGTGCTGACTTCGCCATAATCCCAATCGACCAATATTTGCATCGGGTCGAAACCGTTGCGTTCGTGGTCAACTTCGCCCACGAGCAGCATATTGCCATGTTCGCGGCCTGCCATTCCCGTGTGTCCGGTAGGGTCGCCACCCTCACTACCATCTTGCGCGGCGACATTGCCCAGCACACTCGCGCCGAAGAGACCCGCCAGTCCCCCAAGTCCAAAGCGCATGAAACGCCGCCGCAAATCGCGCTGCTTGAATCGATCAGTCATAAGCTATACCCGTCTCATATTCCAATTCTAGTCACTTAACCTCTATTTTAGCTTAGGCTAAATGAATGTCAACCGCCGGGACTCTGATAGCTCTTGCCATTCATCCGTATTTCCACTACGATTGAGACTTCGTATCATCTAAAGGGGAATTATGGACATCATTCAGGAACTGCTGCTCGACCCGCTGCGCTTTGAGTTTATGGTGCGGGCGCTGCTGGCGGCAATCATCATTGGTGTGATTACGGGTGTGATGGGCGCGTTTGTCGTCACGCGCGGCATGGCCTTCCTCGGCGATGCGCTGGCACACAGCATATTGCCCGGTGTGGCCGTGGCGTTCCTTACAGGTCGCGGGTTACTCATCGGCGGCATGGTGGCAGGGATACTGTCCGCACTGGGAATCGGCTTTCTCACACGGGGGCGGCGTGTGACTGAAGACACCGCTATTGGCATCGTCTTTGCCGGGACATTGGCCCTCGGAATCGCGATTATTTCCCGCGCGAGCAGTTACGCACAGGATTTGACCCATATCCTCATCGGCAATATCCTCAGTGTGTCCATGAGTGACTTGGTGTTGATGGTCATCGTTAGCGCGGGTGTGCTGCTGCTGGTCGCGGCGCTGTATAAAGAACTGCTGGTCGTCTCATTTGACCCGACTCTCGCCCAAACCCTGCGCTTGCCCGGTGAACGTCTGCGGATGCTGCTGCTGGTGCTGCTGGCGGTGACCATCGTCATCGGCGTGCAGGCTGTTGGTATTGCCCTCGTTGCTGCGATGCTGGTGACTCCAGCAGCGACGGCGCGTTATTTCACCAGACGCCTGCACAGCATGATGCTGCTCGCGGCAGGGATTGGCGTATTGAGCGGAATCACCGGAATCTATCTGGCGTGGCATCTGCAAATCGCCCCCAGCGCTGCTATCGTCCTAACCGTCACTGTCCTGTTTATTCTGGCATTTCTCTTCGCGCCCAACAAAGGTTATGCCTGGGCCATACTCGGACGCAGCGCCGCCACCGCCTAACAATAATCGGCCTCTAGCGTTAGAAGGTTCAAACCATTGGTTCGCGTGAACAGACTGTCCTCGGCATAATAGCAGATGGGGAAATGAGGATGGGCAAGCATGACGGAACAGGCAGCACCCAAATTTTGTATTTACTGTGGCAATGGCAATCCGCCCAATACCCTCATCTGTGGGCGGTGCAAGGCGTTCATGCCCGAAGCGACAACTGCTGCGTTCGAAGCGCGACCCGAAGCTGCGCTCGGACAAATGGTGATGCTGGTGTTCGATGGCGATGACAAGCCATTGCGCTTTAAGCTGCCAGAGAATATGCGCCTCATCGTCGGTTGGCGCGGTGGCAAATCCACCGCCAATCCAGACATCGACCTCACGCCCTATCGCGCCCAGCCATTAGGCGTCTCTCGGCAGCATATTGCGCTGGTGCGTCAAAATGGCACGCTCATCCTGACAGATATAGGCAGTCGCAATGGCACCTATATCAACGGGCATTGGCTGCTGCCCGACGTGGCGCAGGTTTTGGCAGATGGCGACATCATCCGGCTTGGGGGAATGCTCACCCGGATTTATTTTGACCGTGAAGGGTCTGGATAGATTCATTTCTGTACATATTTCACGATTTCTTCCTTACTAACTTCACCAAATGTCATCTTAATAACGACTTTTATAACGTTTATGCTATAATGGGAAAAATTCCCGACTTATTTTAGTTTACTTAGATTTTAGCGAGGATGTGCATCATGCCCATTTCTCCTGATAAATCATCACCTTCTTCGGAACTTGCCCATTATCGGCGCATATTGAACGTAACCGGTTATGTGCTGTTCAGTGCCAATGGACGCGGCTATTTCACGGCGGTTACGGGCAATGTCCATCACCTCACTGGCTATCAGGCCGAAGAACTCGTCGGTAAACATTTCACCTCCCTGGTCGCCCCCGACTGGCACGACTATGTGACAAGCTATTATCAACGTCAATTTGAGTATTATCAGGAAGGCGCTATTTTCAACGACAGTGTGTTGGAATTTCCCATTCACACCCGTCAGGGCGAAGTGCGTTGGGTCGAACAGACGGTATTGCTGGTGCGTGAAGCAGATCGCTATGAATTTCAAGCGATTGTGCGCGATATTACCGCGCAAAATCAAATGGAAGACGCCCTGCAAGAAAGTGAAGAGCGTTATGCCCGCCTGCTCGAGGCGACGTTTGAAGCCATTCTCATCCACAAAGACGCAGAAATTATAGATGTGAATCCCGGTTTTGAACGCCTGATAGGGTATACCGAGGGGGATGTACAGGGTCTTACCATTGAGGATATTGGGCTTCAGCGTGAACTGCTGCCTGCGGCTGACGACACAGATACCTTCAAAAATTATGAAACCGTCGTGTATGCCAGGGATGGACAACCCATTCCTGTCGAATATCGTGTTCGTATGATTACCGTTCGTGGCGAACAACTCCAGGCCATCGCCCTGCGCGATTTGACCGAGCGCAAGCGCGTCGAGCAGTTGTATCGGGCGGTGGTTGAAGACCAGACCGAACTCATCTGCCGCTATAGTCCCGATGG
>CAZTLI010000179.1:0-10005 GCA_964614375.1 uncultured Anaerolineaceae bacterium | reverse complement strand
CCCGGAAGGACTTAGTGGGGGTATTGCCACTGACCCAATTTACCCGTTTAGCAATCAAGGTGCTGCTGCCCAATTCATCGCGCGTACCGACAATTAGTGCGTTGCGATAGGGATTCATCGCCAGCACAAACAGGGGCTCGGCAGATGACACACCCAAACCCTTGCGCTGACCAATCGTATAATTGGCAAGCCCATTATGTTCGCCAATGACATCGCCATTCCGCAGCACAATCGGCCCCGATTGCATCACATCTGGCGCATAATCCCCCAGAAATCGACGATAGTCGCCATCACCCAGAAAACACAAATCCTGACTATCTTTCTTACCTGCCACATCCAGACCATAACCCCGTGCCATCTCCCGCACTTCGGCTTTGGGATATTCGCCAATCGGGAACATCGTGCGTGATAGCTGTTCTTGCCCCATCACACTCAACACATAACTCTGGTCTTTGTGAGAGTCAACGCCTTGACGCAAGCGATAGTGCCCGTTTTCGTCCCTGTCAATGCGCGCGTAGTGCCCTGTCGCCAGATAATCGGCATCCAGCGCGAGAGCATTTTTCAACAGAAAATCAAAGCGGATATGCCGATTACATTCCATACACGGGTTCGGCGTCACCCCATTGCGATGCTGGTCGATGAAAAAATCGACAATTTTGCGGCGGAACACGTCTTTAGTATCCAGCACATAAAAGGGAATGCCAATTTTGTCAGCAATCCGGCGCGCGTCATTCATCTGCTCCGGCGTGCAGCAGCGATTATGAACAGTACCGCCCACCGTCTCTTCCGACCAGAGCCGCATCATCATGCCAACGACATCATAGCCCTGTTCTTTTAAGAGCGCCGCCGCAACAGAGCTATCCACGCCACCACTCATGGCGACAACAACACGTCCTTTTGCTTTGTCGGTCACGATTGTAATTCTCGCTCTAGCTTCCGCAATTTCTCAACCGTTTCTGCGATAACAGTCACAGCATATTCAATAGCTTCAGCAGTGGTTTGTCGCCCTACAGTTAACCGTAAACCACTGACCGCATCTGTCTCGTCATATCCCATTGCCAGCAGCACACTCGACGGTTCAGGATTACCCGTCTTACAGGCAGAACCACCGCTCGCCGCTACCCCACGCATATCAAGATGCATCACCAGATTGGAGCTGTCCGTCCCCGGAAAGATGAAACTGGCGTGTGACGGTATGCGCTGCTCAGGATGACCCGTTAATGCACTATCGGGCACATTGCTCAAAATGCCATCAATGAGCATATCACGCATGTGTCGATAGTGCGCCTGATGTTGTTCACATTCAGCATAGGCTAATTCGAGAGCCGTCGCCATCCCCACAATAAATGGCGTATTGTGTGTACCTGCCCGGAGGCCGTGTTCATGGCTACCGCCTGTCTGATGCGATATAAATTCTGCGCCATCCCGAATATAGAGCACGCCTACACCCTTTGGCCCATAAAATTTATGTGCCGAAAGACTCATAAAATCGACACCCAAAGCCTGCACATCCAGCGTCAATTGCCCTGCGGCCTGCACGGCGTCCGTATGAAACAGCAGGCCGCGCTCGTGTGCCGCTGCTGCCAGACGCGGAATCGGCTGAATCGTCCCGACTTCGTTGCTGGCATAAATCACACTGGCGCATGTCGTATCTGGACGACATGCCGCCGCGAAGTCTTCCACATCCACCAGACCATGATTGTCAACGGGCAGAACTGTGTAATCAAAGCCGACAACCTGGCCTAGCTGCTTGATCGTTTTGCTTACAGCACTATGTTCCACCGGCGATGTCATCAGATGAATGCCGTGTTGTTTACGCGCCCACGCAGCACCCCGAATCGCGAGATTATCACTTTCAGAACCGCCACTGGTAAAGATAATTTCCGTCGGTTTGCAGTTGAGGATGCGAGCAATCGTCTCACGGGCATCTTCAATTGCCCGTTCCGCATCGCGTCCAAAACTGTGGCCTGATGACGAATTGCCATAAACTTGGGTGAAATAGGGCAGCATCGCCTCAACCACACGCGGGTCAGTCGGTGTACTAGCCGAATGATCAAGATAAACGGCACGAGGGTCTGTCATATCTTAAACCTCATTTAACCGGGCAGTGGTATGATACACCCTATTCTAATGCAATCGAGGCGCTGTGTCAGTGTGATAAAGTCCAGAATTGAAACGATTAAATGCTCCTCATACCCAAGCTGTGCGGATGTTGTTATAATCTTGTGGAGATTCAGGCATAAAATCAATAAATGTGGAATCCAGTCTACACAACTGTGTAGTGAACCAATAAGGAGAACTTGAAATGCCTGTGATAGAAACCATACACGGACGGGAAGTGCTGGATTCGCGCGGCAACCCTACCGTTGAAGTTGACGTTACGCTTGTCGATGGTGCCGTAGGTCGCGCGATTGTACCCAGCGGCGCTTCCACAGGTGAGCACGAAGCCCTGGAACTGCGTGATGGCGATTCAGATCGCTACAAGGGCAAAGGCGTACTCAAGGCTGTCGAGGCCGTGAATGGCCCCATCGCCGAAGCGTTAGAAGGCATGATGGCCTACAATCAAAAGGCGATTGACGAGTACATGATTGAACTCGATGGCACATCGACAAAAAAGAATCTGGGTGCAAATGCCATCTTAGGTGTATCCATGGCTATCGCCCGCGCTGCGGCGAACAGTGTCAATCTGCCGTTGTATGCGTATCTAGGCGGCGCGCACGCCCATGTCTTGCCTGTCCCCATGATGAATATTATGAATGGCGGCAAACATGCGACCAACAGCACCGATTTTCAGGAATTCATGGTCATGCCAGTGGGCGCAGGCAGCTTCCGCGAAGGGTTGCGCTGGGGTGTTGAAATTTATCATTCACTCAAAGGCATCCTGCACGATAAGGGCCATTCGACCACGGTGGGTGATGAGGGTGGTTTTGCGCCAAGTTTGGGTTCAAATCAAGCCGCGCTGGATGTCATCATGCAGGCCATTGACAAAGCGGGTTATAAAGCGGGTGAACAAATCTTCATCGCGCTCGACCCTGCTACCTCCGAAATTTACAGAGATGGCAAGTATCACCTCGACATAGAGGGGCGCGTTCTTAGCGGCGCCGAGATGGTCGATTTTTGGGCGGATTGGGTTGACCGCTACCCCATTATTTCGATTGAGGATGGCCTGAGCGAAAATGACTGGGAAAATTGGTCAAAACTCGTCGCAAAAATTGGGGATAGAGTACAAATCGTGGGCGATGACTTGCTTGTCACCAATGTCGAAAAAGTAAAGCGGGCGATTAACGAAAAAGCCGCCAATTCCCTGTTATTCAAAGTCAATCAAATCGGTACGCTGACCGAAGCGTTTGCTGCTGCCCAACTCTCGCAGCGGCACGGCTGGACAGTCGTCACCAGCCATCGCAGTGGCGAGACGGAAGACTCAACGATTGCCGACCTCGCTGTCGCGATGAATGCGGGGCAAATCAAGACAGGCGCGCCTGCTCGCACTGATCGCGTTGCAAAATTTAACCAGCTTTTACGTATTGAAGAGCAGTTGGGTAATGCCGCTGTCTATGCAGGTCGCAGCGCCTTTACGAACATGAACATGGATGTCTAGAGTCAGATTTAAGAGATGATGTGAGGGATACAGCGAAGAGCTGTAACCATAAATAGGATCCAACTGAAAGGAAACCGTCGTGTCGAGCAATCCATTTGATGGCAAACGCACCAAAGTCGTTGCCACTATCGGCCCTGCGTCGAATAGTGAGGCGACTATTCGCGAAATGATTAAAGCAGGAATGGATGTCGCACGGATTAACTTCTCACACGGCAATCATGAACAACACAGTGAAACGATTGACCGCATCCGTCAGATTGCAGATGCAGAGGGCGCGGTTATCGCCATCATGTGTGATATTCAAGGCCCCAAAATTCGCATTGGTCAGGTCGCTGATGAACCCTTTGAAATACAACCCGGCGACAAGGTGACACTGACGTTGGATGCCGTTCCCGGCAAGGATGGCGTGATCGCACTCCCCCATCCTGAATTTGTCCGCGATATTGCTGTAGGGATGACGCTGCTGTTAGATGATGGCAACCTTGAATTTATTGTCAAGGAAACCACTAGCTCGTCGCTCGTCTGCGAAGTCGTCATTGGCGGAAAGCTCAGTTCACGCAAAGGCGTAACCGCACCTGCGGCCAATCTTACGTTGTCGGCAATCACCCCGAAAGACCGTGAGGATATTGAATTCGCGCTCAAGAAAAAAACCGATTATCTTGCAATGTCGTTCGTTCGCTCAGAAACCGATATTCAAGAACTCAAGTGGCTCATCCGACATCTGGGTGGTGAAGTTGCGATTATCGCCAAAATAGAAAAACACGAAGCTCTCAAAAACATCGAGTCGATTATTGCCGCATCTGATGGAATCATGGTCGCGCGCGGTGATTTAGGAATAGAAACACCCGCCGAACAAGTCCCATATCAGCAAAAACGGATTATCAAACTCTGTAATGAGGCCAGTAAACCAGTAATCACTGCTACCCAAATGTTGAGTTCAATGGTGGACAACCCACGTCCCACCCGCGCAGAAGCGAGTGATGTGTATAACGCCATTGTTGATGGCACGGATGCGGTGATGCTCAGCAATGAGACCGCCGCAGGTAAATATCCTATACTTGCTGTCGAGACAATGACGAACATCGCGCTCATTGCTGAAGAGCACCTCTGGCGCAGCGATTCAACAGAGTGGGTAGTTGAACAAACGACGTATTCCAGCCCTATAGAAGCCAGTTCAAATGCCATTAGTGAAGCGACCTATCACATCTCACGGTCAATTGATCCGCGTGCCATCGTCACCTGCACACTCACAGGATATACCGCCCGGCGCGTCGCCAGAGAACGCCCTCAAACGCCGATCCTCTGTGTCACACCAAACGAATCAACGTATCGTCGTATGGCTTTGGTGTGGGGAGTTGTGCCGCTTGTCGTCCCACAATTCAGCACCATTGATGAAATGATAAGCACCATTGTTCGTGCCGCAATGAAAGCAGGGTTAGTTAGTCGCGGTGACTTATTGGTCATTATTGCAGGCGTGCCTTTTGGCATTGGTGGGCAGACAAACCTGCTCAAGATTCACCGTGTGGGCGATGAAGGGGAAATCTAGCAGTTAGTATTCATCGCCGTCAATAAATTCCAGCGATTCACCTTGACCTGAATTGTCATATTGTGCTTGCGAAAGACTTTGGTCTGTATTGGATAACCAATGTTCAGGAATTTGCGGTGGTGGGGTATATTGCTGCTGGGAGACAGGTCGGCGCGCCGCGGCATACGACGCCTGGCTGGTGGCGCAATGTGGGCACAAATTCCACGATAACTCCAACATCTTCCCACAATGAAAACACGGTTTTTTCAAGCGAGTATGACAATGGGGGCACGCTTGCCAATCCTCATCAATCCGTTGTCCACAACCGGGGCATGTCGCTTTTTCTTCGATTTCTTGCAGCAGCGCCTCTTCTTCGAGGGAGCGTTCGTAGGCTTCAGACAGGGTTTCACGCGGACGCAAAAGGATGTAAATAAACACGCCGGGCACGTTTAGCAGGGCGACAGTAGCGCCTGCGAGCAACCCAACAGCCCGGTCACGCGAACGTGAACGCATATCACGGTACGCCCAGATCACCAAAGCTGCCCAGAATGCGATCAGTATCATCCCGCCATACACGGTCACGATGAGTAGTAAATTATTCAGGTCTTCCTGTGTCATTTCATCCTCCAGTGAGCACTAGCGCGCGTACCCACCCCTTTTCATCAAACTCAGTATAACAGTGGACTAACCTGTATGCAACGCAACAGCTTGGGGCAAAAGATTCAACATGCTACAATGGGCAAAACACGGAGACGCTGATAGTGGCGAACAACAAGACACATTCGGATAACTTGTCCATACAAAACATGCCCCACGAAGACCGTCCCCGGGAACGTCTCTGGTCGCACGGCCCACAGGCCCTATCCAACGCAGAGTTACTGGCCATTATTTTACGAACAGGCACTCAGCAAGAAAATGCCCTGCACCTTGCCGAACGAATCCTTGCGACGTGCCAGAATTTGACCGAACTCGCCCAAACGCCCATCGCGGAATTGGCGAATATACACGGACTGGGCACAGCCAAGGTGGCGCAGATTGCCGCCGCACTCGAACTTGGAAAACGGCTGTTAAGTTCCAAAACCATAGCACGTCCCACCATTCGTACCGCAGAAGATGCGGCGCAGCTGGTCATGGATATGGGCAGTCTCCCACAAGAAACGGTGCGCGTGATATTGCTAGACACCACGCGGCGGGTTGTCGCCATCCCAACCATCTATATGGGTACAGTCAACGCATCTGTCGTTCGCACGGCTGAAATTTTTCGTGAGGCCATTATCCGCAACTGCCCCGCGCTCATTCTCGTCCACAATCACCCCGCTGGCGACCCTTCACCTTCGCCCGAAGACCTCAAGTTGACACGAACACTGGCAAGTGCCGGTCACTTGCTCGATATTCAAGTTATCGACCATCTTATCATTGGGCACAATCGTTGGGTGTCGTTAAAGGATATGGGGCTGGACTTCGGTTAACCCGGCGCACGATTTGTCGTAGCTGCTCGCAGCGAGACTTCGCTGATATAGACATCGTATTGATGCCCGGAGGTATAAAATTGAACGCTGAGGATAGCGCCGGGTATACGGTCATCGGGCAAAAGCACGAGTAGATTGCCAGAATCATAGGTATACCATGCTTGTTCGTTAATCCGAAAATGCTCCAGATATTGCCACCCACAGGTTGTACAGCGCGTTGGGTACGATGTATCTATCGCACCAGAGTAAAACCCCTGGAGAAACACACGTTCATTGCCATTTACATCCAAATAGTCCATTCTGATCATTAGGGGACATTCAGAGCCATCTGTACCACAATTTGCCAGTGACTGATAATCAATAAACATAGTGACATGAAGGGCAAGATAGTCATAACCGCTCACATCAAGTCCAAACTCGCCCGAACCAGGCAATCCTTGAAAACAGCGGGTTTCACCATGCGAACTGGCATTGTCAGCACGCACAAACCGCATTGCCCGCCGACCATCCAAAACATCAAAAACAGCGAATTCCCAATTGCCTGCTGGCAAATCATCTTGAACATTGGAACACCGCCAGGCCAATGGCATCCCTACATCGCCGCTTGTTCCCGTTTCAAAATTACTGTTGACTAGCAAATCCGTATACGACGGGAACAGATCAACCTGGGTGCTGCCAACTCGCAGAACACCGCGTTCGCCATTCGGTATGGAGCGTGTCACGCGCAGGTCGGGCGATACCAGCGCCACTTGTCCCTCCTGATTGATGACCTCCACACCTGTTTCTGACGCAATAAGGGAATAGCGTCCCGACCCCGTGATATAGACGAGGATGCCTTGCAATGTGCGAATACTCAAGAAAAACCGACTACCGGGCGCGTCCGTTACTAATATTTCTAACTCACCAGAGAAACCTTCCAGCACCATCTCGTAGCGGGCATTGCTCCATTCAAAACGCGGGAGTTGTGCCCGGCGCAAACTCAGAGTCGTGCTGCGCTTCAGGGTCACCGCCGCAACCAAACGACCTGAACCGACATTGGCTGGTTCGCGGAAACTAAGTGTCGATTGGGATTGCGAATCGGTGCTCACGATCGCGGTCGCATTCGTGATGTCTCGACTGGCTTGTTCCGCAACCGGGATCAAATCCGTACCGGTAATCACCGCCGTCCCCTGCCCGACCACAAGCTGCGCCGCCATCGGCACGGACGACTGGAATAAAAAAGCATACAACCCAATTGTTATACCAATACAAATCGTACAAAAAATCGCAAAAGATATTAAGACCACGCCCCACGCTAATCGTTCTGGTCGCAGACCCAACGTCGTCTGGGGGATTACATCCACATCAAACAAATTTTGCACCTCATAACTTACATCCCAATACAGCCCCTGATTATAGCATAATCTCGCCCCATCTCGACGTGGGGTTTTGTGTCGGGTATAATTGAACACAACGCTAGAAATCCGCAAAATGGGAGTGTAAACGATGTCTGGGCACAGCAAATGGTCCACCATCAAACGCAAAAAAGGCGCAGAAGATGCAAAACGCGCCAAAATCTTCACTCGACTTGCACGCGACATCATGCTGGCAGCGCGTGAAGGCGGCGGTGACGAGACTTCTAATACGAAATTGAAATTGGCTATGGGTAAGGCGAAAGCCGCTAACATGCCAAAAGATAATATCGAACGTGCTATCAAAAGGGGTACCGGTGAGCTTGACGGCGCGCAACTGGACGAAATCACCTACGAAGGTTATGGGCCAGACGGCGTGGCCTATATCGTCGAGGTGCTAACTGATAACAAGAACCGCGCACTGGCAGAAGTCAAACATGCCTTCAACAAAAGTGGCGGCAGTCTCGCATCTCCCGGTTCTGTTGCATGGCAGTTCGAGCAAAAAGGCTATCTCACACTCAAAAAAGATAATCTCGACTTCGAGGCCGTCTTTATGATTGCAGCCGAGGCAGGTGCAGATGATGTGGTCGAAGAAAACGGGCAAATCATCGTCTATACGCCACGCGAACTTTATGGCGCAGTTGATGAAGCGCTTGAAGAAGCTGGTTATGAGTGTGACGACTCCGAATTGCGGTGGGAGCCTAAAAACGAAACCGAGGTAGAGCAGTCCAAAGCCATTCAGAATATGAAATTGATGGAACGCCTGGAAGAACTGGATGATGTGCAATCAGTGGCCTCCAACCTGCTCATGACAGACGATATTCTTGCCGCATTTGAGGCAGAATAGTGCTGTCGTTGGGCATTGATCCGGGAACTGCAATAGTCGGATACGGACTGGTTCGTGAACGCAATGATGGTTCGCTCCAGTCCGTTGCTTATGGTGTTATTCGTACTCCCGCCAAAACACCGCTTATTGACCGTCTGCAAACTATTCACAACGATTTACACACCATTATTGACCGGTATCAGCCAGACCGCGCCGCTGTCGAAGAATTGTTTTTTGCGCGTAATGTGACAACGGCGATTACCGTTGCACAGGGGCGCGGGGTTATCTTGCTGACCCTGGCGCAAGCGGGTTTGCCAGTCGCAGAATATAAGCCCAATGAGGTCAAGCAGGCGATTTCTGGCTATGGGGGCGCCCAAAAGTCGCAAATGCAGGAAATGACCCGTATGTTACTTGGCCTTGAAGACATTCCCCGTCCAGACGATGCAGCCGACGCCCTTGCTGTCGCGATTACGGATTTGCACAGCGCGCGTTATGCCAGTGGTTACGATTTCACCTAGAGGAATAGGCTATGATTGCCAGCATTGAGGGCAAAGTCTCGGCGACGTTCAACAACTATGTTGTGATAAATGTAAATGGAATCGGTTATCAAGTCTTCGTGCCACACATCACCCGACATGGAATCGCGGGTGAGAGCATCTTCTTACACACGAGCCTGATCGTGCGTGAAGATTCGCTCACACTTTATGGTTTTGAAACAACGTCAGAACGCGACTTGTTTGAGAATCTCATCAAAATCAATGGTGTTGGCCCGCGCACAGGGTTAGCAATCCTCAGTACATTGAGTATCGACAACCTGCGTAATGCCGTCGTCAGTGAACGCGCCGAAATCCTCACCCGCGTACCCGGCATTGGCAAGAAAACGGCGCAAAAAATTCTGCTTGAACTAAAAGATAAACTGCCTGTGGGACTCGATGCAATGCCGATGGGCGTGTTTGAAGATGTCAACAGCGATGTGATTGATACCCTTGTGGCGCTGGGTTACAGCATTGTTGAGGCACAATCCGCTGTTCAAGCTCTGCCCCCGGATGCCCCTGACGAACTCGAAGAACGTGTACGACTGGCGTTGCAGTATTTTACATAGCGGCGTACACTGCTACACGGAACACCATCCATCTCAATGTGTCACAAAGGAAATCTGATGCAAAACGAACTCATCGGGCAGCGTGTTGATGTGC
>CAZTLI010000178.1:0-10043 GCA_964614375.1 uncultured Anaerolineaceae bacterium | reverse complement strand
CGACCTGCCTGTTGACCTTGTGGCATGGACGTATGAACACTGGCCTGTGGAAGAGCTTCCCTGTGATCAGCGCGCCCTCTATGGATTGCCGACCCAGTGTGATGCTGCGGGCGCATTCCCGACGCGCACGCCCTATCCCTTAATCCCCGATGGTCAATAGTCTGCGGTCATCGTTCGCAGACCTCAGTTGGGCGCTGAGAACGGCACGGCACATTAGCCCCCGCCTAACAGCAATTTACTTCGGTACGTCGCTGCTGCGCGGGGTTTTGCCTGTTATACAGGTGATAGCGACCCGATTTTTGATTAACGAACTGGTGACGGTCATCGGTGTGCCGGCTGCGTCGTTGACGAACGCCGGATTCTGGTTACTCGCGCTGTTTGTGGTGTCCCTGCTCGACCTGATTACACTGCTGCTGGGCGCGCGCTATATCTTAAAGCGGCTGGAAGATGAACTCCACCTGTCTATTGCAGCACAGGTGATGGAACACGCCTATCGCCTGCCGCTGAATCTGTTCGAGAATCTGGCCTTTCAAGATACGCTGGAACGCGCTCAGCAAAACATCGCCCTCAATTACACCATTTTCCTGCGGTCGTTTGTTGAAGCGGCGACGGGCATGATTCAGATTGGCCTGTTGTTCGCCGTCCTGTTATGGATCGAGCCGTTGATGATTCTCATCGCGCTGATTGCCATTCCGCCCTACAGCATCATCATGGGCGTGATTTCGCGCCGCCGTTATGATAATGAGTTCAAACGCGCCCCAGACCGCCGCTGGACGCGCTATTTCACCGAATTGATGCTCACCAGAGATTACGCGACAGAAATTCGCTTTCTAGGCATTGGCGACATCATCATTGGGCGCTTTCGTCGTCTTGTGACAGGCTTCGCGCGGGAAAATGCCCGCATTGAATATCGCGCGTTGATTGCGGGGATAACCTTCGCTGTCATTACCCTTAGTCTGTTTTTCACCCTGTTTTATCGCGTACTGGAGCGGGTGGTCAGTGGCGGCCTCAGTCTGGGGGATGTCGCGATTATGGGCGGCGCGATTGCCCGCCTCAGCAGTACGGCGGAGTCAGTCGTCGCTAAATTGGGCTTAGCTCTGGAACGCTCGCTGCATGTGGCGAATCTCCGCAGCTATCTGGCAATTCCAGCCCAATCCGACGCGGTAGAGTCCGCAGCCGCTCTGAGAGGGCAGGTTGAATTTCGGGATGTGTCGTTCACCTATCCTGATAGTGAGCGCGAGGTGCTGTCGAATATCTCGTTTGTGCTCGATGAGGGCGAAACCGTCGCCATCGTGGGTGAAAATGGAGCGGGTAAATCAACCATTATCAAGCTCATCGCCCGCATTTACGAACCAACCAGCGGTACAATTTTGCTGGATGGGCAAGATGTAAATACTGTGCCCCGTGCGACGATTTATCGAACAATTGCGTTTATTCTGCAAAATTTCGGACGCTATGAGGCGACTGCTGCTGAAAATATCGCCTACGGCAATCCAGAACAGTATCTAGCCGATGCGGCAGGGATTGAGGCGCTGGCCCGCGAGTTGGATATTCACGAAATGATTGCCGCCATGCCCGACGGCTACGCGACAGTTCTCGGCAAACGTTTCGGAAAGTATGACCCTTCTGGTGGGCAGTGGCAGCAGCTTGCTATTGCCCGAACGTTCGCCCGCGATGCCAGTGTATTGATTCTGGATGAACCGACTGCCAGCCTGGATGCACGTACCGAGGCCAACGTGTTCGCGCGATTTATCACGCTATCCCGCGGGCGCACGACATTGTTGATTTCCCATCGCTTTACGACGGTGAGCATGGCAGATCGCATTCTGGTATTGGATGACGGGCGGATTGTCGAGCAGGGGAGTCATGCTGAACTGCTCAAAAAGGCGGATGGCGTGTATGCACAACTGTATCGGCTGCATTACGACAGACTCGAACGCTAATTGGCAAATGCCGCGTGGATAACCTGCATGAGCGCCTCTACCTGCTGCTTCCAGTCCGCACGGCGCAGTGCATCCATCTCAAGAATTTCGGCACAATAACGGTCATACTCTGCCTGCATTTGCGTGATGCTCTCCACCAATGATTCCACCCGGTTATCCACAAAAATTGCGCCCTTTGAAAAATAACGTCGCAGCATAGGCCAATCCGATGTAATCACGGGACGTCCCAACCACATCGCCTCACACGCCCCTTGTTGTAAAGCATGATTGCGCGTCGTCAGAGTCAGCACCGCATCCGCCGATTTGAGGAGTTGGTAATACGCGCTATCAGGCAGATGCCCCGTGAAAATCACATTGTCTGGCGCGGTGGCCTGACACTGCCGTAACTCTTGATTGCGCCCATAGTCACTGGTTACATAAAATGTGATGTGGGGCAATTGGCGCGCCGCCTCAAAAAACACATCGCGCGGTTCATCGACTGCGCCCACATTCACCCACACCAGATTAAAATCGCCTGCGAGTGCTTTCGGCTGTATGTCTTTAGCAAAGGGTAGCGGCGGGTCTTCCATGACAATGGCGGGCGCATTCCAATCACGCAGCAGATGGGCGAGATAGTCGTTCGTGACGATGTTGGTCAGCGCGCGATGGGCAACAAAATGGCGCATCCCCATCAAGAATTGATAATCAACGAGTAGATGCCGCTGCGTATGGGTGTCGATGATGAATTTACAGCGAAGAAATATCCCGCAAAACCAGACCACGAATGCCGCGAGCGTGGGCGGGTCCTGGACAAATACCAGTCGGGGACGATGACGCAGCAGCACCCACAGCGTTTGCAGGGCTTGTACTGGATATTTGAGCGCCGCAGCCAGCGCGCCGCGCCGCCGCGTGAAATAGACGTACTGAAGGCGCATCCCCAGCGTATCGGCGAAGAATTGACTGCGATGCGAACCCTGTGGATATGACCAGACCAGAAACATGGTTTGGATTCCGGCTTTGTGCAGGGGCTTAGCCTGATCCATCGGCATTATCCCCTGTGAACAGTTTCGCGAGGCGCTGGCTCGTATTGTGGATGTTAAATTCACCTTCAACCGTGGCGCGGGCGCGGGTTGTCAAGCGTTGGCACAGCGATTCATCGGATAACAGGCGTTCAATGGCGTCGGCAAGTGTTTTCGGATTCTGTTCCTCCACCAGCAGACCATTCACCTCAGCCTGAATCAATTCAGAAATACCGGATATGGTGGTCGAGACTACGGGTAATCCTGCCGCCATCGCTTCCATCAATACAACCGGAATCCCGTCACGGTCGCCATGAGGCGTGACGATACAGGGCAGCACAAACACATCCGCATCCGAAAATAGCGCGTGGATGTCTTCTTGTGAATATCGACCGGTAAAGTGAATGTCGCCCGTTAATTCGAGTTCCATGACCAGCGCTTCCAGGTTGGCGCGTTCATCGCCGTCTCCGGCAATTGTACAGCGAAAGGGCACATTGCGGCGTTTAAGGATGCCACAGGCCGCGATGAGATAGGCGATGCCCTTGCGCTCTACCAACTGCGACGCGCTGAGAATCACAGGCGGCGTGTGTCGCTTGTGCGGGACTATCTGAAAGTCGTCGGGGTCTAGCCCGCAGCGCACGATAGTAAATTTGTCGTGTAAAGTGAGGTCAGGATAATCTTCCATCAGGGCTTGGCGACTATAGTCCGAGATACAAGCGATGAATTGAGCATGACGCAATTTCGCGGGCAGCAGCAGGCGTTCGATAAAAATCTCATTGTGTATCGTCATGCTACAGGGACAGTCAATCAAAATGGATGCGAATAACGCTAATGACGCCGCATTGGTTGAAAATGGCGCGTGTAGATGATCGATGCTGTCTTGACGCAGTATCCATGCCAGATAACCCGCGCCTGCAAAGTGCATGATATTTCGCAGCCAGATGCGCGGATGGCGTGACTCTTCGCCCAGCAGGATGCGTAGCGCGTGAACATAGGCGCCCGGACGCCGGATACAGAATACAAGATGCGCGAACAGCATCTCAAGCAGCTTTCGCACGGTCAGCGGGAAGATATAGCGCGTGGTCTGTGGCAGATGGGACACATCCGGCGGTAATTGGTCGGGATTGGGCGGGCGATTTGCCACAGTGATAATGTCTAAGCCCAGCTCGCGCAGCGCCAGCGCCTCACGATAGATGAATGTCTCGGTGAGATAGGGGAAGAATTGCATGACATAGGCAATTCTCTTAGAATGGGCATTCATGGAGTGGGGTTTCATGGCGCGTACATCTCTCAAACAGTTTCTCGGACGGCTGTACTATTTTGAGCGCATTTTCTGGTCACGGCGTATTGCGGGACGATTCGGATTCTTCAAACAGCCCGATTTTCTGATTATTGGCGCGCAGCGGGGCGGTACAACAGCACTGTTTAACTGTCTGATGCAGCATCCTGATGTATGCCCGCCGCTGCTAAAAGAAGTTCACTACTTCGACCTCAATCATACACAGTCGCCCGCATGGTACTATGCCCATTTTCCGCTAAAGCTGTCTGGTCGGTCATTTCTCAGCGGAGAAGCCTCACCGTACTATCTGTTTCATCCCGATGTGCCTGAACGAGTCGCGCATCTGCTGCCCGATGTGAAATTGATTGCCCTGTTACGCAACCCCGTTGACCGCGCTTATTCCAATTATAACCATGCCGTTGGATTGGGTTTTGAAAGGCGTGCCTTTGCTGAAGCTGTGACGGATGAAATGGAACGCATCCGAACCCATCGGCGCTACACACTTGCCACGCCCATTGCTCATCGCGAACAGTCGTATCTGGCGCGCGGTCTCTATGCCGAACAACTTGAACGCTGGTGGCAATTTGTCCCGAAAGAGCGCCTCTTACTGATTCAGAGCGAACGCCATTTTCAAAATCTAACAGACAGTCTGCAACAAATCGCGGATTTTCTGGGATTGTCACCTTTTCGCAATGTGTCTGATTTAGATACACGCTATAATGCAACCCATTATTCTGAGCCGATGTCTGAAGCGATTCGTGAACACCTGATGGTATTTTTTCGACCTTATAATCAGCGCCTTTTTGAGGAATCTGGTTTGTCTATTGAGGGTTGGTCGTGATTAGTCGGCGGCATTTTCTTCAATTTGCGGCCTACGGCACACTGGCAGCTTTAGCTGGACGTATCGGTCTGGTCGAAGATTATCGGAGCGTGGTGTTCATTCTGGTCGATTCGATGAATGATTGGGTATCGTGCCTGGGCGGGCATCCCGACGCGCACACGCCCAACATCGACAGACTGGCATCGCAGGGGGTGTTATTCACCAATGCACATTCCGTTGGCACGAACAGCAATGCCTCTCGTACCAGTATCTTTACAGGCATTGCGCCAGAAAATTCGGGGATTTATGGCGGTGAGGCCGATTATCGCGATGTATATCCACACATGCGGACGCTGCCACAGCGATTCATGGATGCGCGCTATCGGGTACTGGGTGCGGGGCGTCTATTCCACGCAATCGACAAATGGTCATGGCAGGAACATCCCTACTTCCCCTTCAACAACCGTTTCGTAGACCAGAGCTTGACGGGCATCAATTCGGGGCCAAATTTTGATTGGGGCGTGATTGATGTCCCGGAGACCGAACTGCACGATTATCAGGTGACCGATTGGGCGATTCAACGACTGCGGACTTTTGATGAGCCATTTTTTATGACAGTAGGTTTGAGCAGTACACGCCATCCCTGGTATCTACCGCCTCTGTTCTACAATCGCTATGACCCGGCAACCGTGACTCTGCCTGATGCAGCGACTGCGGTGTTGCCTTCTGCCGCACAGATGCTCATCAGCTATAACCACAAGCATGAACTGGTATTGCAACAGAATCTATGGCCCCAAGCGGTTGCGGCCTATCTATCGTGCATGAGCTATGTCGATGATATGGTTGGTTTGCTGCTGCGGGCACTGGATAACAGCCCGAATGCCGAAAACACAATTGTCATTCTTGCGAGTACGCACGGTCTGCATCTGGGCGATAAACGATACTGGTTGTTCGATACGTTGTGGGAACGGGGCACACGTATTCCGTTGATTGTCCGTGTACCTGTCAAAGATTCAGCGATGGCCTTGAGCGCGGGGCAAGAATGCCATCGGGCGGTGAGCCTGCTGGACGTGTATCCCACACTGTTGGATTTGGCGGGTTATCACCCGACCCATGAACGCGATGGACGCAGCCTGCGCCCTTTGCTTTTAGCGCCGTCCAGTGACTGGGATTATCCTGTCGTCAGCAGCACGCAGAATCAGGATTTTGCTGTGCGCTCGAACCGCTGGCGCTATATCCGTTATCATGACGGCGGCGAAGAGTTGTATGAGATGGTCGGTGATCGGCGTGAACTGATTAATCTGGCGACGGATCAAGCCTTTCAATTGACCAAAAACGAGTTGATGACCTATCTACCGGAAAATCCCGCGCCAATCAGGGCTTGACGATGATATATGTCGTGCTGGGTATGCACAAATCCGGGACAACCCTTGTCTCCAAGCTGCTCCATCAGGCGGGGATTGCGATGGTCGAACATGAGCCAGATGGCACGTATAGCGAGGGCGCATTTTATGAACGACAAGCGTGTTATCATGTGAATTTGCGGCTGCTTGGTTGGCGTGATGACAAAATTCTGTTTCGCCAGCCACCGGGCAATCTGCGTCTCAAGCCTGACGACGCCAGGATGATGCAGGCGATTATCGCCGAAAATGAGGTCAGCTATACTGATTGGGGCTTCAAAGACCCGCGTACCTGCCTGACCTATTCCCTATGGGCGCAGCATTTGCCGCTGCATCGTCTGATTGTCGTGTTTCGTCCGGTGGAAGACATCTGGCCTCGTTATGTATATTCGGGCTGGCGATTCTGGAAACACTGGGGAAGGGCGGTTGCACTGGTCAGGACGTGGTGTCTATACAACGCAGCTATTCTGGACATTGTGCAGCAGACGCAGGCGGAGGTGCTCGTGCTGAGTTATCGACTGCTCATCAGCGATGACGCCGAATACAGGCGGTTGTGTGATTTTGTGGGGCGTCCCTTGCCGGATGTGCGCGAGAAACGGGCGCAGCGGCATGGACAATCACTCATCCTGAATCTGGCGCGGCGTTACGTAGCGGGGACGGGTACGCAGCACGATCAGGTACTATTGACCGAATTGGAGCACGAGCGAAGACGAACCCACCCCGATGAACATTGAACGCCTGATGTCCTATTCTACTGCCGTCATTGTCTTCTTCTGGTTCGCGTCTTATAGTGTGACGTTCGCGATTCTGCCAGATGAAGGACGCTGGTTTTATATCCTGTTTTTCCCATTTTTGATTGGCGATGAAGTGGTGCGTCGGTGGCGAGACGGACGGTTACGACTGCGAATCAATCCGTTTGAGTGGGCGATTGTGGCCTATTTCGTCTATGTGGGCATTTCGCTCTACAATACCGATGTGCTGCCCCTGTCAAAAGATGTGTATGCTGTGGAATTCCTGTTCCGGGTGGCGACGCCGATCTTCCTGTATGCGTATGTGCGCTTGCGCCCGTTGGACAGCCCACAGATTCGCGCGTTCAGTCTGGCGCTGGTAGTGCTGGTGATTGTACAGACGGTGTTTGGTTTCATCTCGCTGCAAATTCCAACGCTGTTGCCGACACCCTACCAACCACGTCCGGTTCACATCTATTCCCGCGCGACAGGGACGTATGGCGCGCCGGAAGCCTATGCCTTCACGTTGTTATTCGCGCTGGTGTTCATTTTTTATCAGTCATTGCAAGCGCAAAATCAGCCTGAACGCCGCTGGTGGTGGATTGTCGTGATTATCGCCATTATCGGCGCGGTCATCAGTCGTAATCGCAACGGTTGGCTGAATCTGGGGATTTTGCTGACTGCCATGATGCTGCTTGACCGCCGTTTCATTCGCTGGGTATTCGGGCTGTTTGTCGTGGGTGTCGTGGGGACGCTGCTGCTATTTCCCGGTTTTATTGAACATTCCTTCGAGCGTTTGGGAGAATGGCGGCAGATTGAGAGTCGCATCATTATGAATTCGGCAGGCTTTCGGATGATGGTCGAAGAACCCCTCTTCGGGCGCGGTTATGGCACGTATGACCTGTACGATTGGGAATACATGCAGCCAGTTGGTCAAATGGAGGCGACCAATTATGAACTCGCCACCGCCACATCCCACAATACCTATCTGACGATTCTGGTCGAGACGGGGCTGGTGGGTTTAATCCTGTATCTGCTGCCAACGCTCTACTTTCTCTCGCGAACGGTATCAGATTGGGACAGCGTGGACGACAAAGCCTATCTCATCCTGTTATGGATGCTCATACTCATCGTGCAAATCGCCGGTCAGATTGCCGATTTGCGTTTCTTCCCGTTCATTCTGGCGTACTGGTGGTTCGCTCTGGCGCTCATCGCCAATACGCTCGACGCATCTCCTACGACTGAACGCGCGTGATGACAATGCCGCGTCTCATGGATGTGATTCTGACGCTGGAACGCGGTGGCGCGCAAACGCTGCTGCTCGAAAAACTGCGCTATCTACAGGCGAAAGGCTGTTTTGTCGTCGTCTGTGCATTTTACGATGGGGCGATGCGTCCGGCGTTTGAGGCGGCGGGCATTCCGGTGCATGTCATCACGCCCAAACGATTCTCTGTTATACTGTTGCCCTTGTTTCTGCTAGACCTCTATCGCATTCAGCACGAACTTGCACAGTGGCTTAATCATTACGAGATCGACATCCTGCAAACACATCTGCTGAGCGTCTATGATTTCATTTCGCCGGGCCTGCGAAAACGGGTTGATACGCTGAAAGTGATAATGTGGACATTTCATAACACCGTGTTTGAGATACGCCGTTATGACCGTTATGGCGTCAAGACAGCAATCTATCGCTGGTTATATCCTCGAATAGCGCGCGATGTCGATGCGATTATCGCGGTCGCGCAGGGCGTAAAAGAGGCAATTCAGACCGATTTCGGCTTTGATGCGAAACAAATCACCGTGATAGAGAATGCGATTCCCGTAGCGCGATTTCAACAAGCGGGCAATCGTGCCGCATTTTGTGCCGAACACCGTATCCCTGAATTTGCCCACATTGTGCTGACCATCGGACGACTGACGGAGCAAAAAGGCCATGCGTATCTGCTGGACGCAGTTGCACAACTCCTAAAGACAACTCCGAATATCTATTTATGCCTTGTTGGAGAAGGTGAAGCCGAAGCGGAACTGAAAGCGCGAGCTATATTTTTGGGGATTCATGAGCATGTGCGGTTTTTAGGGGCGCATAATGACGCAGCCCGATTTTTAGGTTGCTGCGATGTATTTGTGCTAGCGTCACTGTGGGAGGGGTTGTCACAGGCGCTGTTGGAGGCGATGGCAGCGCAAAAACCCATTGTTGCCACGGCTGTTTCGGGTACAACTCAACTGATTGAAGATGGTGTCGGCGGCAGAGTCGTCGCCCCGCGTGATGCTGAGGCGTTATGTCAGGCGATTTCGGATGTGCTTGCTAATCCTCACCTAGCGGCTGGTTATGGTCAATCTGCCTATCGGGTCGTGCGCGATGATTACGATATATCCCGTTTGGGTGCGGATTATCTGGCCTTATATCACAAGTTATCAGACATGCAATAGAGGCTATACTGAAATATAGCGCCCATCATGATGAACAATCATCACAAGCCATGAAAACCCTTTCAACTGATAATAACGTCAAGCGGAGTCCTGTATCGTTGTGAAGAAGCGTAAAGTCTGTGTTTTGCGGCAGGCAGTCGTCCCCGAAACCTGCCCACCAACAGCCCGTGAAGTCGCTGCACTGGTGGAAGCCGGTTACGAGGTCTATGTCATCGCGCAGCGCAGGCACTTCGATACGGTGCTGCCCGCATTTGAACAGTCCGACGGGGTGACTATTTATCGCCTGGCTGGTGGGCGCAGGAAGGGCAGTCGATTACGCTATCTATTTGAGTATGTGTTTTTCTTCGTACAGGCGTTTTTCTTGCTCAGTTATTTGCATCTAACCCAACGGTTACCCGTCGTGCACGTGAATACACAGCCCGATTTTATTGTCTTTTTAAACCTG